>NZ_JBVCWP010000341.1:0-3749 GCF_057460485.1 Boseongicola sp. | reverse complement strand
TTCCCACTCCAGATCGCTCATGTCTGATCGTGCCATGTCCCACTCACGCCGTTATTTTCCGGAAATTGAATCACAAGTCTATGCTAAAGAAAAGAAATTAATGGGTGTGCTGCCTAGGGACTTTGCCGCGCAGATTTTGCGAGCTGGGTGGCTATGTGGATGATTTGTTGATGGTGCTGGCGCTGGATTGAGACCCTAGTGGGGGCAATTGCCACGGTGCGGCTACGATGCGGCTTGAGGCGCATGCGCCGGGGGGCTATGTCAGCGGCCAAAGGAAGGTGCGTCTTATGCCTCAGTTTTTTTCGACCGCGGACCCTGATTTTGACGACCGTTTTGCAAGCCTTTTGGGGGCAAAACGCGAGGACTCTCCGGATGTTGATGACGTTGTAGCGGGGATCATTGCGGATGTGCGCGCGCGAGGCGACGCGGCCCTGATTGAATTGACGGCGAAGTTTGACCGGTTTGATCTGACGTCCGAGACGATGACCTTTTCAGAAAGCGAGATTGAGGCGGCGGTAGCAACAGTGCCGCAGGTTGAGCGCGAGGCGCTGGCTTTGGCGGCGAGGCGTATCAGGGCCTATCACGCGCGTCAGATGCCGGAAGATCAGTCATGGACGGATGACGTGGGTGCCACGCTTGGCTGGCGTTGGGGACCGGTGGCTGCGGCGGGGCTTTATGTACCGGGCGGGATTGCGACCTATCCGTCGTCCGTTTTGATGAATGCGATACCGGCGCAGGTAGCAGGGGTTGAGCGCCTTGTCATGGTGACGCCTACGCCTGATGGCGCAGTGAACCCTTTGGTTTTGTTGGCTGCACAATTGTCAGGGATCAAGACGATCTACCGGATTGGCGGTGCGCAGGCGATTGCGGCTTTGGCTTACGGGACCCAAACGGTGCGCCCGGTGGACAAGATCACAGGCCCCGGCAATGCATTTGTGGCGGCGGCCAAGCGGCGGGTATTCGGACACGTCGGGATTGACATGATTGCTGGTCCATCCGAGATCTTGGTGATTGCGGATACGGACAACGATCCTGAATGGGTGGCGACGGATTTGCTATCGCAGGCCGAACACGACGAGAGCGCGCAGTCGATTTTGATCACCTCGGATAAGGTCTTTGGCGAGGCGGTTGTGGCGTCGATTGAAGGGCTTTTGGAGACGCTGGAGCGGCGTGATATTGCGCGGGCCAGCTGGCGGGATTATGGCGCAGTGATCGTGGTGCGTGATCTGGGTGAGGCGGCGGCGTTGACCGACGAGATCGCACCAGAGCATCTTGAATTGTGCGTGGCGAACCCCGAGGCTTTGGCGGCGAATATTAAACATGCAGGGGCGATATTCCTAGGGAAATGGACGCCGGAAGCGATCGGCGACTATGTGGGCGGGCCGAACCATGTGCTGCCGACGGCGCGCTCGGCGCGGTTTTCGTCAGGCCTTTCGGTGATGGATTTTCTGAAGCGCACAACGATTTCGAAAATGATTCCAGGCGCATTGGCGCAGATCGGTGAGGCTGCGGAAATATTGGCGAAAAGTGAGGGCCTTGAGGCGCATGGGTTAAGTGTGCGGGCAAGGTTGGAACAGTTGAACGAGGGGACGGGTGAATGAGTAAAATCGTCCAGATAGATATTGATGACAGCGCGTTGGCAGCCCCAACGCCAGAGATTGAACAGGAGCGCAGGGTCGCGGTGTTTGATCTTTTGGAGGACAATTCGTTCGATCTGCCGGAGCGGGACGGGCGGGCGGTGCCAGACGGGCCCTATCGGTTGCATTTAGCGATCCGCGAGCGGCGGTTGGTGTTTGATGTACAAACCGAAGCGGAAGAGCCTGCGGCTGAGTTTCATCTGGCTTTGGGGCCGTTTCGCCAAGTTGTGAAGGATTACTTTCAAATTTGCGAAAGTTATTTTGATGCGGTGAAAAAGCTGCCCCCGGGTCAGATCGAAGCGATAGATATGGCGCGGCGCGGCATTCACAACGAGGGCGCACGGGTGTTGCAAGAGCGCCTCGAGGGCAAAGCGGCACTTGATACGGATACGGCGCGGCGATTGTTCACGCTGATCTGCGTTCTGCATTTCGGGGGCTAGGCATTGGGGACATTACCTCAATCCATTCTTTTTTGCTGCGATCACAACGCAGTCCGGTCCCCGATGGCCGAAGGTATGATGAAGAAGTTCTATGGTCAAACGGCCTATGTGCAGTCTGCTGGCGTGCACAACGACATGGAGATCGACGGCTTTTCTATCGCGGTTTGCGAGGAATTGGGGATTGAGCTGGCGCGGCATCGCTCACGTAGTTTCGACGAGATGCAGGAGTGGGGCGACGATCTTTCGGGGTTCGATCTGGTGGTTGCGCTGTCGCCTGCGTCGCAGCGGCGCGCGCTTGAATTGACCCGGTTTTTCCACCTTGAGGTTGAGTATTGGCCGATTTTGGATCCGACGGGGTTGGGTGAGGGGCGCGAGGCGAAGCTGGAAAGCTATCGTCAGGCGCGGGATCAGATCCATGAGCGGATGTTGGCGCGGTTTGGGACTTTGACCAAGGAAGAGTGACGCTTTTCTCGCATTGCTTCACGTTTTGGCAAAAGGTGGTGTTGCCAAAGGCGTCAGCTGGAGGGGGGGCGAGGCTATGCTGCGCGCTTTGTTCGGGCTTGACGGCGGTGTCAGGCCACAAAGGTGCGTTGTCTTTGGGTTTTGGCGAGATTTGGCTTGATAATTTTGGCATTCGCGCCCATCTAAGCCTCGCCCGACTTTTCGGGCGACGCAAGGAGACAACATGGCCAAGGAAGAACTGCTCGAATTCCCTGGTGTCGTTAAAGAACTCCTGCCGAACGCGACATTTCGGGTCGAGCTTGAGAACGGCCATGAGATCATCGCGCACACGGCAGGCAAGATGCGCAAAAACCGCATCAGGGTTCTGGCCGGGGACAAAGTCCAGGTCGAGATGACACCCTACGACCTCACAAAAGGTCGGATCAATTATCGCTTCAAGTGACCGGCGACGGTGATGCGGCGCAGGTGCGCCCGCGATTGATCCTTGGGTCTGCAAGCCCGCGGCGGCGCGAATTGCTCGCACAAATTGGTGTCGTGCCGGACGATATTCGCCCGGCAGATATCGATGAAATCCCTTTGAAAGCCGAATTACCGCGCCCCTATTGCGCGCGCGTGACGTTGGCCAAAGCTGGCGCGACGACGCGCGCTTTGGGTGAGGTGGTGTTGGCGGCGGATACGACCGTTGCTATTGGGCGACGGATATTCGGCAAACCAGCGGACGAAAAAGAGGCGGCGGCGTTTTTGATAGCGCTTTCGGGGCGACGACATCGGGTTTTTACCTGTGTTGCTGTCGCCAGCGATAAAGGGCTGCGCTACCGCGTGGTCGAAAGCGTGGTGCGGATGAAGCGTTTGTCGGACATTGAGGTGAACGGCTACCTTGCAAGCGGCGATTGGCGCGGCAAGGCGGGGGGCTATGCCATCCAAGGGCCGGCGGGAACGTTCATCCCTTGGATAAGTGGTTCGTATTCGGCAATCATGGGATTGCCGGTGGCGGAGGCCGCAGTGTTGCTGCGCGACGCGGGCTACCGGACCGCCGCGTTCGTCTCGGCGTTCCCGCTCGACCGGCGCTTCGGGCTCGACGTCGGCTTCGACATGTTTCGCTACGAGGGGATCATCAACAGCGAGGCGACCGACGTCAGCACGGTGCATCTCGGCCTCTACTACACCGCGGATCTGACCGCTCTCGAGCTCGATCGGGATCGGATCGCCC
>NZ_JBVCWP010000340.1:0-3764 GCF_057460485.1 Boseongicola sp. | reverse complement strand
CTGACCTGCCGTTCACCAAAAGGCCGCGATGCTGCGACGCGGCCCGTCGAAACTGCCATTCGCTGCGCGCGCTAAATCCGCGAGGTGACTAAATCTCGCTCAGCGGGCTTGCTGCCATTGGTACGGTCCAGGACAATGGCAGCAATGATCGAATTCAAAGCCCCGTCGATGGTTCGAAATCAAGAAGCTCAAAGGTCATCTTGCCGTCGGCGTTGAACTTCTGGACAGTATCGCCAGTGCGCACAGCGCTCAGGCAACGATAGCGGCCCTTATCGGCGGCCATCGAGACACATACTTGGTCGGTGTCGGTGATCGCATAGGCGCCCGTCCCACTCCATCCGCCATTGGTCAGTTCTCCTTTCAGGACATTGGCCGGGTCATAGAAGAACCTGAACATCTTCTCACCCGATTTGGCCGTGACGATATTGCCGATCAAAAGCTCCGCGATCTCGTCAGACTTAAGCCTCTCTCCACCGCTCTTCAGCGCTGCCTCCAAGTCGGTTTCCGCCATGGCGGCGCTTCCCGCCAAGGAAATAGCCACAGCAGCAGCGGCGGCGCGTGTGAATCGTGTCATGTCAGTCTCCTCGTTTGACAATTTTCGTGTTGGAGCACTTACCCCGGACACCACGAATAGATCGGCTGCCGCCGCGAAGCTTGATCGAAAGATGATTTTCCCTGACATTCAAATGACAACCGGGATCGCTCGTTAAACCGCGACATCGCCCGGATAGAGGCTGCCTTATGTACAAATTCTTCGATTTCCAACTTGATTCTGCGCATGGTCTGACCCGCGATGGCAATCCCGTGGCCCTGGAACCGCAGGCGCTTCAATTGCTTGAATTCCTCGTCAGCCGCCGGGAAGGGATTGTCAGCAAAGAGGACATCATCGACGAAATCTGGAACGGGAATGCGATCACTGATGCGGCATTGAACACGCGTATCCGGTCTGTTCGGAAAGCCCTGGGCGATACTGCGGCTACATCCCGCTTCATCAAGACCTATCCCAAACGGGGGTTTCAGTTCGTCGCGCCGACCTCACTGGTCGAGCCGTTGGAACAGGCGAAACCGAAGCCCTCCAGACGCTGGGCAGTTGTCGCGGTCCTGGCTGCGACAGCGCTTCTTTCCGTCTGGATACTGCTTTCTGGCGATGGTCCTGACGCCCTGGACACCGGCAAGCCTTCGATTGCTGTCACGCGATTTGACGACCTGAGTGAAGACGCTTCGGCGCGGTACTTCGCCGACGGGTTGACCGATGACCTGACCGCCCATCTGTCGCGCAACCGCGAGCTCTTTGTGGTCTCGAGCGCGACAATGCTTTCTTACGTGGAAGAACCGGCAACACCCCTAGAAATCGCCCGTGACCTGGGCGTCGGATATGTCGTTCGCGGAAGCATTCGTCGTTTCGGTGACAAAGTTCGAGTCAGTGGCGAGCTTGTGGAAATCAGAGCCAACGAAACGATATGGGCAGAAACCTTCGAGCGTGAAATAATCGACATTTTCGAAGTCCAGGACGAAATCAGCCAGGCAATCGCCGGCCGACTGCTTCCGGAAATCTATCAGTCGGATGTCTCGGACGCGCTTGCAGAGCCGACCGACGACTTTGGCGCCTGGGATCTTTATCTTCGGGGACGTGCCCGACAGGCGGTGTTTTCAAAGGACGCCCAGACCGATGCGATCCGGTTTGCGGAAGAAGCGATTGAACGTGACCCGGATTTTGCCGCAGCTTAAAGTCTGAAGGCTCGTGCGCTTGGAACAATTTTCTTCTTTCAATGGAGCGACACACCGCAAGATACGTTGGTGGCTGCGACCGAAGCCGCCAAGCGCGCGATTGCGCTGGATAATAGGGACGCGCAGGCCCATGCCGCGCTCGGATATATCTACCGTTTCACTGGAGACGCCGAGCCAGCCATCGCGAACCTCGAACGCGCGGTGATGCTTAACCCCAACGATGCACGCATCAGGCTGGAGCTTGCCCACACCTACGACTGGTTCCGCATGCAGGAAGATGCGTTGCCGCAAATCGACATGGCGCTGAAGCTCAGTCCCCGTGACCCGATGCTGCAGAACATGTATTTCTACAAGGGCCACATCCTGTTTCACCTTGGTCGGCATGAAGAAGCCCTGGAGGCGGCACGGCAACTCGGCACAGTGGCCACCAGCAAAACCTGGCAGACATTCCACCATCTCTTGCGCGCGGCTAACCTGATCGAGATGGATCGCGCGGAAGAGGCGAATGCAGCCGTCGAGGCTGCGCTCGACCTAAATCCGAACCTCTCTATTACGGCCATGCAGCGGCAGTTCGCCGGATCGAAAAACCATCCTGAGAACCGAAGACTCTGGCTGTCTAGCCTCAGCAATGCAGGGATTCCTGACTAAGGAGAATAGCACGCGCATCCGCCGTATCGGCCATTTGTCGTCAGCGCAGCATTTGTCACCTTGGGCTTGCCGCGGACCACGGTTTCGTCGCGGCATCGAGGGCTTTGGTGGCATTTCCGCCCGGTACTCACGGCCCATACCAGTCATTCGTTGCGTCCGTTTTGCGCCGCAGTGCAGCTACCCGAAAGCAGCCGTTCTCAGAAAAACAAACTTCTGTGCGCGACAAACCGAAATTCGGATTCGACAGATCCCACGGAACCCAAACCACACATAATTGACAGCTTTCGACAATTGGCGTTCCACATTAGAATGCCGTAGACAACATGCCATCCCTTGGCGATGTGCATAGGAGATCGGCCATTGCGACAGTTTTCGAGACGCAATCTTCTGGGGCTTTTGGGAAGCACTCTTTGTGCAAGTCCTGGCGTCGCTCTAGGAAGGGACCGGTTCAGGCTTGGCATTACACCGGTATTTCTCGACAACGACGCCAACCTGCTGGACAAGCTCGGGGCCGCCTTGTCTGAAGCGTCCGGCTTCACTGTCGAGTTCGAACAGAGAAGAACCTATGAGGAAGTCACCGGCCTCTTGCTGCAGGGTGCGGTGGATGCGGCTTGGCTTTGCGGCTTCCCGTTCCTTCAGCATCAGGATGCGCTTTCATTGCTGGCCATTCCGGTATGGCATGGCCAGCCTTTGTATCAATCCTATCTGATCGTCGGCGCCTCGGACACTGCGACGGCTCTGGATGACCTCAAAGGCGCCGCGCATGCCTTTTCCGACCCGGATTCAAACTCAGGTTACCTTATGACGGTGACTGATTTGGTCCGCGCTGGTGAAACACCAACCGATTTCTTCAGTCGTTCGATTTTCACCTACGGGCACCGGAATGTTGTCCGGGCGGTGGCAGCGGGGCTGGTCCGCTCCGGCAGTGTGGATGGCTATGTCTGGGAAGTTCTGGCAAAAGAGGAACCGGAATTGACCCGGCGAACCAAAGTGATTGCAAAATCGGAGTGGGTCGGGTTTCCACCTTTCTGTGCCCGAAAGGAACGCATGAGTGAGCCGCGAATCCGCGCCTTTCAAAAGGCGTTGCTGACGCTCGTCGAACAGGACACCGGCAAGCAGGCACTGGATCTTCTGCAGCTCGATGGAATGGCTCTCGGAGAACCGGATCTATACGCCGGAATCGCCGCACGGATGCGAGAACTGGAAGCACTGCGGTGAGGTCCGTGCTAAAAAGAATACCACTGACTGCGCGGGTGGCGCTTGTCGCCGCGGGACTCATGGTGCTTCTGGGAATCGTGGCGTCTCAACAGGTTCTCAGGACACTGGGACTTGTGCAGACCGAGCGTATTCGTGAACTCGCGACCACGCATGTCGAAGCCCTGTCGGTG
>NZ_JBVCWP010000339.1:0-3783 GCF_057460485.1 Boseongicola sp. | reverse complement strand
TTCATGAAGCTCAAGCATCAGGAGTGGAATTCTTTCGTGTCGCATTTCTCTCGCTGGGAACGCGAAAACACGCTCGACATCTGATCCCCCGCGGCCTTTTCCCGAGGGCGGGGCACCTGCGCCGGACCCGCATTTGCGACCGGCGCAGTTTTTTATCTGCACCCGCCTGTACGGGTCTTATGCCAGAGGGCGCAGACCTGTATCAAATAGCTGGCAGATGTTTTCATCAGAAAACACCCCTTAATCGTGCACCCGCCCTTCACCGCAGCCGCACGATCACGTCAGCTGCAACCGCAGCATTCAGAAAGTCGGGCGGGAAACGGTCATTCGCTGCGGTTGCAAGCCTGATTTGCGCATATTCCGAAAGCGGTCCTTCAACTGGTAGCTAATTCGCATTTCCGTTCTGCGCTGCGGCGGTCACGTCAGAACCCTATCAAGGCATTCTACACAACGCGGCGAATATCTGCATTGACCGCAGCCCTGCTAGAAACTGTCAAGGTTCAGCATGGTTTTGCCAAGGACTTCTGTACACTGGAAGGCCAGCACTCCAGTGCCTTGGCGGGTCTGATCGGAAACCGCCGTTCCCGACTCCATGACCAATCTCCAGACAAGCGCTCTACGTTGCTCAGACTATTGTCCGAGGTTCCAGATGTCGCGATGGAGGTGCCAGCCCCCGTCGATCTGAATCCAATGTACCACGTACTTGGCGGCGACGACAACGCGCGCGCCGTTCTCGCCCGGCGCGGAGAGAGTGAGCGTACCAACATCAAGTGCGCTGTCGCCGGTGGCGATCACTTCGGCTGCTATCAGGTCTAGGTCAGCGAGCCCGCTTTCAATAGCACCCGCCCAGAAGGCGGCGATCTTCTCGCGGCCGTCGATACGCGCTCCGCCCGGCGGCAGGATCGCAGCATCCGGCGCATAAAGATTAGCGACAGCGGCGCTGTCGCCGACATTGAAGGCCGCTTCGAACTCGAGCGAGCGAGCTTCAATTGCCTCGGTCACACTGTCGGCCAATGCGGGAAATGCGGGAAATGCCAAGAGTGCAAAGGCTGTCGTCAAGAGAAATGATTTCATATCAATATCCTCGCTTAGTCGACACTGAACGGAGTGTCACCGTTTTTGAAATATAACATATAAGCGAGAAGAATGCATCCTTTCCCGCGTTTGCAATTGGCAATATCGGTTGTGATTTGAGCTTCCTCCCCTAGGCACCTCTCACGCTTGGGACCACACCATGAATGACAATTTCTTACGGACGTGACCGGGCAACCCCGGAAGTTGACACCCACTCAACGCCCACTTCGTCCTGCTCTGCCGTCATTGAACCCAAGAGAATGCTGCGTTGTGCACGAATGGCTGCAAAGCGAAAGCTGCGATGCGGCGATTGATACGATGCCGGATATCCGCTCAGGGCCGCTTTGTCCGCGAAGCAGACGTCCTTGGTGAGCGCAGCAGACGGCTGCTTCGAGACCTTTTTGATCCTTCGTTTTGCGCGGATCATGGCGATGACGTTTTCGGATGCTGGCTGCGCGCATGGGCTGTCGGCAGCCGCCTGGACAGCCCCCATTCCGCCTCGCCAATGGGCCTGTCGGTTCAGATATGGACAAGGTTCGGTTAACCTTGGTCGCCTCTCTCCAAGCGTCCGTCGCGGCCGGTATACCACGCGATGGATGCACAAGGCGCGTTGCCCCCTTTTGATTGACTTATCGAGCTATACGCTGCCTAATCATTTCACGGTTTTTGTGTAGGGAACCTCACGAGGAAAACAAACCAGGCCCTTTTCCAAAAGACCGGACGCAGTTTCGGGTAACTCCGAGGATGGTCGCATCAGCAAGGATCGCAAATGAAATCTCGAGTTCTTATTCTGGGCGCAGGCTTTGGCGGCCTGGAACTTGCCACCCTTCTGTCAGAGGCCCTTGGCGAGGGGGCTGATATCACTGTCATCGATCGAAGGGACAGCTTCGTCTTCGGATATTCCAGAATCGACGTCATGTTCGGCAAGACGACGCTGGACGATGTTTCCTTGCCTTACGCCGCCTTCGAAAAGCCCGGCATACGTCTTGTCAAAGAGACGATCATCGCCATCGACGCAACTGCGAAGCGCGTAACGACGGATGGCGGCACCTATGAGGCCGACTTTCTCGTAATCGCACTCGGGGCGGACTATGACATGGCGGCGACGCCCGGCCTCGCCGAGCATGGTAACGAGTTTTATTCCGACGCCGGTGCCGACCGGCTGAGCGACGTCCTTCCCGGCTTTAGCTCGGGGCCGGTGATTGTCGGGATCTGCGGCTTTCCCTACAAATGCCCCCCGGGGCCCAGCGAATGCGCCCTGACCCTGCACCATTATCTGACAGAACGCGGAATTCGGGAAGATTGCGACATAACGTTCGTCTCGCCACTGTCGAGCCCAATGCCCGCCTCGGCCGAGATGGCGCAGGCGCTAATGGATTCGTTTGAGGAGTTTGGCATCCGACTTCTGAAGCAGCGCATGGTCGTCCGGCTCGAGCCGGGAATGGCGATCCTGGACGATGGGACAGAACTGCCCTTCACGTTGTTCCTCGGCGTACCCAAGCACCAGCCGCCGCAGGTGGTGATCGACAGCGGACTGACAGAGGATGGCTGGGTTCCCATCGACCTGTCGACGCTGGAGACGCGGTTTCCGGACGTCTACGCCATTGGGGATATGGCCGCGACGGGATTGCCCAAATCGGGCACATTCGCCGAAAGTGCCGCTCAATGCGTGTCGACATCCATCCTGGCAAAGCTCAGGGGGAGCAACGCGCAACTCAACACGGGGCAAGGCACCTGCATCGTCGAATACGGCGATGGCCGTGTGAGCTATGCACAGCTCGATTTTCTGACGGGCCCGAAACTTGAAGCGATCTATCATCCGCCCTCTATTGCCGGAAAGCACTTTAAGCAAGGTTTCGACGAAACGCGAAGGTCGCGCTGGTTCAATCTCTAAAAGGCGAGAAAGCAAGATTGTGCTGCCACGGGCTTAGTTTCACAACCAGCCTAGGACGATCGGCGGCTTAGTCCGCACAGCAGACATTGTCGTAGGTCTTATGTAATGGCCGCTTTTATTCGGTTTATAGGCCCTGACCCTAAGGGTGAACCCGCTCTTCATTGTGTACAGCGTCGCGGTAACCAGAATGGGGCGTTGCTGCCATTCAATTAGACCAATTCGCAATGACATCATAGCCGACGGGCTTTGGCATGGCCTCCAAATGGTCGGAAAATGCGCCCCATAGTTCGGCCACCTTTGCGGCGTTGGCATTCGAAGTAGCCTCACTCTCGACCACTGCGACGACGTAACCGCTGCCATCCTCATTCGCGACATTGATGAAGTTATGCATCCCTGGCATTCCCATGATCTGGCTTTTCAACGAGTTCATTATCGCGGCCGCGGCGTCCTTTGAACCGGGCTTCATTTTGTAATGAGTAACACGAGCAAACATTTTGATCCCCCACCTATTATTTTTAAAAAGCCAAGGCTCTTTAGCTTTGGTCGCTCAAATATAGCACGGAATATTGGAAATCTCTAATCATTGGACGCTGCTCAGATTAACTGCGGGAGGGGAAGGTGGATCAAGACTGACTACTCACGGCCCACGATGTCGGAAATATTCAATACTGCGGTTATCAATCGAAAGGCTGCTTCGTCCGGCGGTTTCAACGGGTCGATGCAACACTTTAATCTTTTGAGAGAGATGGAGTGATCATCATGAAGTATCGTCGCCGCATATTCTTCACGGACAAACAGAAGTCAGATATCTGGGA
>NZ_JBVCWP010000338.1:0-3798 GCF_057460485.1 Boseongicola sp. | reverse complement strand
AGGCCTTGAAAAACATTGCCACCGAGGTGTCAGGCCTTCGCTCCTGCATGGCCTTGGCCCAATATTGTGCCTTTTCATCATCGCCTTTGATCTTGCAGATCATCGCAGCTATGGCCCGGATCAGGAAGTGAGCACCCGGCGCGCGGGCGCCTTTTTCTGCCCAAAGCAATGCATTATCGTAGTCTTCCAGTTGTAGATAGGCCAATCCGCGAGCGCATTGCATCGCATACAAAAGCGGATCGAGTGGACTAAGGGAAATGGCTTGCTCTAGTTGTGCCAGCGCCTCGGCCCCTCTTCCCGCCATGACGTCAGCCCAGCCATGCGCATAGAAACCCTGTGCGAAATTCGGGCTAAGCTCGACGGATCGGTCGATCCAAGGCATCCCCGCCTCCGGGTCGCCCCTGAGCCAGTGTGCCCGACCTAACGTGAAATTACCAAAAGGGTCTACCGGATCGATCTCGACACATTTCTCGGCAAACCGGCGGGCGTTGTTCGCGTCTTCGTTCGTGTCGGTGGTGTACTGCAGAAAGGCTGTCTGAAAACTGGTGAAGGATCGCGCCGCGTAGGCCCGAGCAAAGCCGGGCTCAAGCTGCGTCGCGCGTTCAAAATGACCTGCAGCGATCTGGTTATCGGTCTTGTTGAAGCGGTACATGTGCTGCAAACCAAGGTGATAGATGCCCCAGGCATCTAGGTTTTCGGGCGGACACAGGCGGGCACGCTTGGCCTCGTTCAGTGGTACGTGCAGTTCCAGCGCCGATATCAAATGTGTCACAATATCGTTTCTGGTCTCATTCACGTCACTGACCGTCCCTGAGAACCGTTCGCTCCAAATCACTGCCTGAGTGCGCGTATCCGACAGTTCCACCAAAACCGCGATCACAGCGCCGTAAATCTCCACCAGTCCGGTAAGGCAGTACTTCGCGCCAAGTGTTGCGTGGATGGCGGACAAGTCCGGATCGTCGTGCCGAAAGCGGAAGGTGGATCCGCGTGAAATCACCGTCAGCCAGCGCAGGCGGGAGAGGCAGGAAATCAATTCGGCCGGAATGGCATCGGCAATGGCGCTGTAGGCTTCGGAGTATCCGACCATCCTAAACGGCAGGATGGCAATCGATGGTCTGCCGGTGTCGGCCATAGGATCAACCGACGGCACAAGGGCGTCGGCAGTCCTGGCTTGCGCGGGCACAGTCGGATGCGCGGTCCCGACAAACCGCATCCCGCGCCCGCGCAGAGTTCGGATATACTTTTGAGTAATCCCATCATCGCCGAGGGCCTTGCGCGTCGTCTTGATCACTGTGGAAATGGCCGCTTCGGACACGATCCGCCCGCCCCAGACCTTTTCGACGATCTCGTCCTTGTCGACCATGCGGTCCTGGTTCACCACCAGGAGCGAGAGCAAGTCGAACGCGCGCGGTTCGATCGCCACGTCTTCTCCCGACTTGAGCAGCAAGCCCCGATCCATGTCCAGCGTGAAGGGTTCGAAGTCGTAGCGCATGTGTTCTCCCCGCTCACCCCCGCGCGATTCAACAGGAAAATCTCAAGTTATCCTCAAGCACGCTCCGTCACGATCTGGCAAACGTCATTCATTATCTAACACATCACGGGAGAATTCAAAATGTCGATACCCTCGAAGCTTAGTGCAGGTCGTTGCATCCATGCCATTACAGTCCTGTCCCTTGTCGGCACCACCACGATCGCCGCCGCGGAAACGACCGAGAACAAGATCGCACGGGCGATGAGCGCAGCCCCGTCGGATATCAGTGAGGCCGCCACGATCATGGATGTGGATGGCACGATCCTGCGCGAAGGTTCGAACGGTTGGGTGTGCTTGCCAGGCATCGGTCTGATTCCCGGCGATCAGCATCCGATGTGCAATGATGCGGTCTGGATGAAATGGATGGCGGCCGCCGGGTCAGGCTCTGCCTTTTCGACCGACGTCGTTGGCGTGTCCTACATGCTGATGGGCGACGCCATGGTGAACAACGAAAATCCGATGGCCACGGACCCCAACGACGGTGGCGTCTGGGTCCAGGAAGGACCCCACACGATGATCGTTTTTCCGAACATGGACATGCTCGCGGATCTCCCGCGCGATCCGTTTGCCGGAGGTCCCTATGTCATGTGGGGTGAAACGCCGCTGGCGCATGTCATGCTACCCACCGAGGCCAAGACCGCGCCCTGACAAGAGTAGTGACACGAGGCACGATATCTGAAATTATTGCCCAGCAGAGCGCCAGGCGGGCCAGCGATGCAGCGGATGCATACTGCAAAGTGTCGGTTTCAGGGATCGCCTCGGCGAAGCAAAGCAATGCTCCCCGGCCGCAATGCCGAAGTCTGCGGCCGGAATGCAAACCACGCCCGGGCGCACACAGTGAGAGGACAATCCATGCCAGCCGACGCAGCAATCAGGATCACCAAAGGCCGGGGACGTCTTTACGACAGTGTTCTCGAGACGATCGGCGACACCCCGGTGATCCGCATCAACAACATTCCGAGCCATGGCGCCACGATTTACGTCAAGGCCGAAGCATTCAATCCAGCGGGGTCCGTCAAGGACCGGCTGGCTGTGAACATCATAGAGGCGGCGGAACGATCCGGCGCCCTGAAACCCGGTCAGACAGTGGTCGAGGCGACCAGCGGGAACACCGGGATCGGTCTTGCGATGGTCTGTGCCCAGAAGGGATATCCGCTTGTCGTGACGATGGCAGACAGCTTTTCGGTCGAGCGGCGGCGCCTGATGCGGATGTTCGGTGCCAAGGTGGTTCTGACCCCGCGTGCGGAAAAGGGCCTTGGCATGTACCGCAAAGCGGTCGAACTGGCACAGACGCACGATTGGTTTCTGGCGTCGCAGTTTGAAACGCAAGCCAACGCCGACATTCACGAAAGCACGACCGCACGGGAGATCATCGCGGATTTTGATGGGTCCCGGCTGGACTATTTTGTGAGCGGCTATGGCACCGGCGGCACGGTGACCGGAACCGCCCGCGTCCTGCGCAAGGAGCGGCCAGACACCAAGATCATCCTGACCGAACCTGCCAATGCGCAGCTTCTGGGCAGTGGTCACGCGCAGGAACGCGACGCCAATGGAGCGCCCGCCCTTAGCCATCCGGCCTTTGAGCCGCATCCGATCCAAGGCTGGACACCGGATTTCATTCCGGCAGTGCTGCAAGAGGCAATTGACGGCGAATACTACGACGAGTTGATCCCGGTCACTGGTGCCGACGGAATCAAACATGCACAAGAGTTGGCCAGAAAAGAAGGAATATTCACCGGCATTTCGGGTGGGTCGACTTTTGCCATCTCACTGGCGGTCGCGAAAACAGCCCCCGATGGCGCCGTGATCCTGTGCATGTTGCCAGACACCGGAGAACGCTACCTGTCCACACCGATGTTCGAAAGCATCGAAGAAAACATGGATGACGAAGAGCTTATGATCTCACACTCCACACCCAGTGGCCAGATCGGGTTGGAGTAGCCCCCTGAAAGGGGTCCACCAACTGGGATAGATTTGCCCCGCAATTTAGAGGATCAGCGATACAGTCAGAATTTCGATATGTGTCATAGTGAATTTTCCAGTCACAATCATTATCCAAATCCTTGCATGCGTTTCGCAGTTTCTGTCTCTCACTGGAAAGCGGCTACATATCGCAAGAATTAAGGCGATTTTGGAAACAATGTGGACTCACTTGGAAACAAATGGTTGCCGCGTTCACGGGACTGATGGTGGTGCGCGGTCTGGCTCTGCCGGCCTCAACTATCGTCATGGGTTATGCACGAAACAGATGAAGGAGGTTCAGCGCT
>NZ_JBVCWP010000337.1:0-3814 GCF_057460485.1 Boseongicola sp. | reverse complement strand
CGGTCTTCGTTTCTCGGCATGGTCGTAGAGAACGCGATTGACCGAAAACCGCTGAATGCCGAGAAAATTTATGTGGACAGCCTGGTCGAGACGATCAAACGGCGGCTCTTGAGGGGCGGCGGATTTGCATGGATACCCGAAACAGCCATTTCAGCCGAACTTGCGGCGGGATCGGTGATTCCGGTCGGCAACGAAGACTGGTGCACCTCTATGTCGATTTCCGCTCTTTCAAATCCGTCGGCTCTGGATCACACCGCGCTTGAGTTTTGGGATCGCCTGTGACCTCTCGGCACTTGCCTTGATATCGCGCAACCTGCACCAAGGCCTTTTATGCCTGCCCTTTTACCCTGGCGCCGGAAAACCGCAGGATCTCGTTCACCAGCAAATCCAGCGTATCCACAACCGGAACACCGATTTCAGCGGCTTGTTTGATCAGCGAGAATTCCGAGCACCCCACGACAAGGCATTCGGCGCCTTGATCAACGCAATCCCGGGCAGCGTCCTTCAGTGCGTTTTCCGCAAACCTGTCGACCCCGTTCGACTTTATCGCAACGATTGCTGCAACAAGTTTCGTCCGGTCGCGCGGGTGGATTGCCGACAAGTTGCGCGTGGCAAAAGCTGCCTTGAAAAGGCCGATGTCTTCGGTAGCCGGTGACGCGAGGATACCAACACGGGCACCTTCGGCCTTGAGTTTCGCAGCATGATGATCCACGCAAAGCTCAACCATGTTGATGAGCGGAATCGAAACTGCGGACCGGATGTGGTCGGCGAAGTGATGGGCTGTATTGCACGGCATGGCGAGGGCTTCGGCGCCTGCCGCTTCCAGGCGACTTGCCATCCGCGAAAGCGTCGGACCGGGATTCTCGCCTTGCCCCTGCAGCAGGAAATCCAGTCGCGACGGCACCTGTGGATTCATATCCACCAGCAACGGAACATGGTCGCGGTCATCATGCGCATCGACTGCATCAATCAGCTTTTGTTGTAGCGATACGGTCGCCTGTGGCCCCATCCCGCCGAGTATGCCAATCGTTTTCACTTGCTTGCTCCTGTCGAAAGGTAGGGCGCCCACATGCATCATGGCCAGCGTGAACGCGCTTCCTGATACGGCTTTAGCCTACCCAACGCTACGTGTGAAGTTCTTAGAAGCGAACATACAAGCGAACGCCATCTTTGGCCGCCCCGCCCGCTTTATGTCATTTTAATCTGACAATGCCTGTTCGATGTGTAAATGCTCTATCGACCGGGCCTTTAGCCAGGATTTTGCCCGTCAACGCGAAAGGACAGATAATGCGCATTTTGGATGTCTGCGAAGTCACCAAACCGATCTCTTCTCCGATCCGGAACGCCTACATTGATTTCAGCAAGATGACCGCCAGCTTGGTGGCGGTGGTCACGGATGTCGTGCGGGACGGCCGCCGCGTGGTTGGCTATGGCTTCAACTCCAATGGCCGTTACGGTCAGGGCGGGCTGATCCGCGAACGCTTCCGCGACCGGATTCTGGAGGCTGACCCCAAGAGCCTCGTGAACGACGAAGGCAGCAACCTCGACCCCCACCGGATATGGGCGGCAATGATGACGAATGAAAAACCCGGCGGCCACGGTGAGCGCTCGGTTGCCGTGGGCACGATCGACATGGCGGTGTGGGATGCCGTGGCCAAGATCGAAGAAAAGCCCCTCTTTCGACTTCTGGCCGAGATGAAGGGGCGAGAGGCCGACCCGCGGGTCTTCGTCTATGCCGCCGGGGGCTATTACTATCCGGGCAAGGACGATGGCGCGCTTCGGGCCGAAATGCGCGGCTACCTCGATCGCGGCTACAATGTCGTCAAGATGAAGATCGGCGGCGCACCTGTCAATGAGGACCGGCGACGGATCGAAGCGGTGCTGGCCGAGATCGGTTCCCAGGCGCAGCTTGCCGTCGATGCAAACGGCCGCTTCGATCTGGAGACCGCGATCGCCTATGCCAAAATGCTGCGAGACTACCCGTTGTTCTGGTACGAAGAAGCGGGCGATCCCCTCGACTTTGCCCTTCAGGCGGCATTGGCCGAGTTCTATCCCGGCCCGATGGCGACAGGCGAGAACCTCTTTTCCCATCAGGACGCGCGCAATCTCTTGCGCTACGGCGGAATGCGTCCGGACCGCGACTGGCTGCAATTCGACTGCGCACTGTCCTACGGTCTGGTTGAATACCTGCGGACACTCGACGTTCTCGAGACCTGCGGTTGGTCCCCCCGCCGCTGCATCCCACATGGCGGACACCAGATGTCGCTCAACATCGCAGCGGGACTCGGGCTGGGCGGCAACGAGAGTTACCCGGACCTGTTCCAACCGTATGGCGGTTTCCCGGACGGCGTGCGCGTCGAGGCCGGCCACATTACCATGCCCGAACTGCAGGGGATCGGCTTCGAGGGCAAGTCTGACCTCATCAGGGAAATGCGGGCGCTTGCGGAGTAAAATCCAGCCTGTTTATTCTATTGCGCCTGACAGGGCAGCGCAAAGGTTTGGGGTCGGCGATGAACGGCAAACGAAAACCAGTCTCTGCGGGGCCAGATAAGTCCACATCGGGCTGGACCTGTTGCGCCAACATGCACGGCAGCTTATTTCAACAGCACGGCATATGAATTCTCTTGCGTCAGGTAGTTGGTTGTCCGCAATTCGACGACCCGGTTCAAAAGATCATACGTCTTGCGGCGCGCCGTTATGGCCGGAGTGCCGGGATCGACCTCCAGCGCCTTGGCGGCAACTTTGCCCAACAAGCCCGCCTGCAAATTTTCTTCCGCCGATATGATAATGACCGAATAGGCCTGCTGAAACAAAACGTAGAGCGTATTCGGCAGTGGACTCCGGTCTTGCAGACCCGGGAACAGAGCTGTCGAAACGACGCAGTTTTCGTAGCAGAGCGGCACCCCACGTCGGCTTCTGACGCGGTTAATCTCGTAAACTTCGGCCGGCGCCCCGAACAGGGCGTCCCGCTCCTGATCCGTCGCGGCCCGCCGCCGGACGTTTTCCTGCGCCAGTTCCGGGACGATCTGGTTTCCGTTCGGATCCCTGAGCCTGAAAAAATGGAACAAAGAGCTTTCCGGCGTGCGCAGCGCCACGAAAGTCCCGCGCCCCTGACGCCGGTCTATGATTCCCTTCTGCTCGAGGTCAATCAGCGCCTTTCTGACCGTTCCCTGGCTTACGCCAAGCTCCGCCGCAAGGTCCATTTCACTCGGAAGCATGGCACCCGGTGGATAGGTTCCGTCAACAATACGGTCAATTATCGTATTGGAAACAACGCGATAAAGCGGTTCGACCATGGCGAGGTGCTCCTTTGTGGTTGAGCGTATCATGACTTTCGCACAGCGCTCAATAAGGTACATTGACCGTTATATAAGTATTCTTATATAAGTATTTTTGAAATATGTCACCAACCACTCAAAGGAGCTTGCAAATGGGGATCCCTCAACTGCTCGTACATGATCATGACGACAACGTGGGCGTCGTGGTCGTCGAAGGGCTGAAGGCTGGAACCGAGATGCTGTGCGTCGTTACGCATGACAATTCGGATTTCAAACTGACAGCAAACACGGATATTCCGATTGGCCACAAGGTGGCATTGAAGCCGCTGAAAGCCGGCGACACCGTGATAAAATACGGCGAAGACATCGGGAAAATGGTGGGTGACGCAAATGTCGGCGATCACGTCCACACCCACAACTGCAAAACGAAACGGTGGTAGAAATGGCTCTAGACTTCTCCAAACAGACAATCAACGCCTGGCGTCGTGAAAACGGCCGCGTGGGCGTCCGCAACCACGTCCTGATCCTTCCCGTGG
>NZ_JBVCWP010000336.1:0-3843 GCF_057460485.1 Boseongicola sp. | reverse complement strand
GAGGCCTATACGAAGATGGTAGACGGACTCTTTGCCAGCCAGTGACACGCGTCGTGCATGTGTCCGGTCGGCCGATCGCTGTTGGCCTGTCACACGCCGATCCCTACCCTTCGAAAAGAAAGTGAGACACTCATGAGACTAATAATCCTTATCTACACAGTAGTCGTCCTGACCAGCACGTCGGTCTTCGCAGGACCGGTGTTTGATGCCGCCAAGAATGGAGACAGCGCAACGCTGGCCCGGCTCCTTGATGATGGCGCGGACGTCAATGAACCCAACATCATGCCTCCGCTACAGATCGCGGCCTTCCACGGCTACGTAGATGTGCTGAAACTGCTGATTGAACGAGGCGCCGACCTGGATGCGACAAGCACGATGCTGGGCACCGCGCTGCACGCTGCATCGCAAAAGGGCTATGCTGAGGCAATTGAGATCATGATCAGGGCGGGCGCCGACCCAAATTCGAGGAACAAAGACCAGTTCACAGCGCTAATGATCGCCGCCATGCATGGCCATGCGCAAGCTGCCGACGCCCTGATAGGCGGTGCGGCAGATGTCGAGGCGATCGGGTTCGGTCGGACGAACGGCACAGGCGGGTATGGAAACGTCAACGCGCTGCACCTTGCCAAGACGAGCGGTCACGCAAAGGTAGTCGAGATGCTGGAAAAAGCCGGGGCCGCCGCCAAGCCGCCATTGGAGGTTGCCGCGTTGATCGCTGCTGCGGATGCCGATCTTGGCCGCGAGCTTGCGATGCAAAGATGTGGCCAATGCCACAGAATTGAGACCAAATCGGAGGTCATTTTGGCAAACAATCAGGGCCTGTCGCTCGTCGGTGTCTTTGGTCGCCAGATCGGTTCACGCGAGGAGTTTGAATACTCGGAAGCCATGAAAGAGACCGAGGGCGTTTGGACCGAGGAGTTGCTGTATTCCTTCGCGGTCGACGCCATGCTGACGATCCCGGGCACACGGATGCGTTGGCACGACGGCTGGACCGACGAAGAGGTCGCCCACATAGTGGCCTACTTCAAGTCGGTGGCCGAGTGACCTCCATACCCGAAGCAGATTTCGAAAGCAGTAATTGAAGGCGGCGGCAATAGCGCGACCGAGAGGTATAGTCCTAAAGCGCTGTGCCGCCTCCTGGCATGTTGTACCCCGAAGTCACCGCGCACCTCCCAGCTTAAGTGATACGGGTTGATTGGCCGCTTTTCTGGTTTCTGTGGGCTGGGTCTGCTTCTGCGTAGTGCGTCCGTTCCTACCCAGTTGCGTCGGACGTCGTGCTTGAAAAGCTGAGATTTCGCAACCGCAGCGAAAGTTCACTTTGTCCGCGATGCAGACCTCCGAGGACGGAAATGCTGCAGGGTGCATGAATGGCCGCTCTTGATATGCCGCGCCGCGGTAAGGTTAATCTTGGTGAATGTCGGCTAAGGGCCGACACCAGCCCAAATAGCTTAAGACTCACAAATCTTCACGCCATTTATCGGCAGTAATTTGGATCCAGCTGGGTAAAAGTGGTTTCAAGGTTGGTGTTAGATCATCAATGGCGGCGCTTCGGATCAGATTGAGGACCTGTTTGTCATCGCGGCTCAGTACTCGTTTTGGCCAGGCGCCCTTGATGCTATCCACCGCCTGCGCGAAGCCCTCGGTCCAGGCTTGGAAGCGCTTCGGGGGCAGGTCTCGGAGATCTCCTCCGATCTCGCCGAGTATCACAGCTTCGTTCAGCGCGCCGTAACGCAACATAAGAATGTCGAGGATGCGTTGAATCGAACCTTGGCCCTTCACCTCAATCCCCTCCATCAGCGGTGGTAGCCATTCAGTTGGCGATGCGAATTCCGGGGCGATCAGAACGGCAGTCAGGTAGCCATCGATCTGATCCGGTTTGAGCGGGCTGCCTTTGAGCAACTTGGCCAATTCACCTTGTCCCTCAGCCTCGATTTCAGGCGGATCGAGTTCTTCGTTGCCCCACTCCAATTCATCGTCGAGGTCTTCCATCGCGCGCTCCGCTGCAACTTCCAGCGTTTGCCCGAGGATATCCTCAAAAACGGGTATTTTCTTGATCTCTCGTCCAGTCGCCAGCGTCTGGGCAACAACAGCAAAGCTCATCCACGCGTCAGGCGGGGTGTTGCCGTCGTGGCGCAGGATCAGCGCCGTTCGGGCAAAGATTTTTTCCCACCGATCACGCCTTTCCTCGAGATGCCCCACGACGATCTTCTTTGCGCTGGTGGCGGTTGACGCCTCTTCAAGCGCTGCCATCAAAGTGGCGTCAGAGACGAACCAACTGCTGCAGATGTCATGCTCCGAGAACCAGTCCCGGCTTTTGCCGATCAACCGGCCGCGGCGGTTGTCTGACAGAGCCGCAAGCTCTCCCTGCGGATCAACCGCCGCGAGAAGTGCCGCATGCCCCCCGGTTTGTGGCGTCACATCGCCAATGCCGAACATCGGCGCGACATCCAGGAAGCCCGGTGTCGTCACCGCTCCGCGCGCAAGCCCGTCGCCGAGGGCGAAGCCAACCGCGGGGGCGAGGTAGGAAGGAGACACGTCATGCATCGTCATCGCTTGTTCAATTTGTTCAACGATGGATTTCTGATCGCCTCTGCTGGAGCAAGGAATTACATAAGCGTCCTTTATCCCGTGCCCTTCCTTGATCATTGCCGCGGCCACCGCGCGCGTGCTTCCGCGGCTACAGACGCCTAAAATGCTTTGCGAGCCGGTGCCGTCGGGAAGCGACGTCATCACCCGATGAAGCTGCCAAGGTTGCGGGACAGTTCCACCTGATGGCTCTCGCCGCAGCGCAGTCGTAATCAGAGTGTCGAGTGCTTTTCCGTTTGGCAGCCAGTTGCGGATCAGGATGAGGTCGGACAGCAGGGCAGCATCCACATTTGCGCTTTCCGCAAGCAGCCCGAACCCGGCGATGGCTGCATCGCGCATCTCCGCAACCGGATCGAGCAGAAAGTACCGCCCGACAGCAATCATGCGTGGATCACCTTGCCCGATCGTCTGCGTCAAAAATGCGGTTGTCACCTGAGCCGACATGGCGCCCACAACTTCGCGAAGCCCGGTATAGGTCTCAAAAGGCGTAGACCCGTCCGGGACAAGCCCTTCCGCTAGCCCCGCGACATCCGGAAGCTCGGGCATCTCGTCTCCCGCAAAAGCCTCAAAGGCGTTGGGTGCCGTGCGCAGTTGATCGGGAGGGGTTAGACTGGCGCGGAGGTAAGCCTGACAAAGTCCGAAGCAGGTCTCGGCGTTAAGCTCACCTGCATCAGTCCGTTCCGTTAGGTCCACCGCAAGGACCTGAAAAAAGTCACTCGCCCCTGGCTCCTCATTTTCTTGGTTCATTCGCGCCTCGTCCAAGATACGCGACAAAAGCGTAAGACAGTCATCGAAGCCCTCTGCGTCAGCGTCCGACAGCGTGTCGACGAGGTCCAGAACCGTTTCCGGATCATGCGAAAGAGGCGCCGCCCATCGATCCGCCCACAGCATCAATCCTCCTGGATCACCTGTGGTTGGCCGATCCATAAGGCAACTATCTATTAACTCAGTCACCATTGCCCCCTAAATTCTTGCGACTTCCCACCGCGTCAAAGCCTAAAGCGCGCGGCCGGTCTCAGTAAAGGTTAACATTGGAGAATGGTGTCTGAAAGTCGGCTTCGTTCGTGGACCGTGTGAACTCGAAGTGCCTTGAATTTAGTACGCGCGGCGAACGGCTCCTTCGACGGGCCGCGCCGCAGCATAGCCGAGGATGTGTCAATGTTTGCAAGGGGCCGTTCATGTTGATCGGGGCGAGATCGTTTGGCAGGATCGCTGCGATGCGGCTAAAGGCAGCAAGGAGCCCTTATTGCGTTGCTT
>NZ_JBVCWP010000335.1:0-3892 GCF_057460485.1 Boseongicola sp. | reverse complement strand
TGAGTGCTCACCCGGTGCCATCTGTGCCTATCCACTTCCTTTGCCACTGCAGCAAACGTCCGCAATCCGCCCCTGGTGTCGATTGACGCGAACGGCCCTTAGCCGACCTTCGTCCATTACCTCTGATGCTGCAGCGCGGCCCGTCATTCCGGACTTTCGCTGCAACCGCGAAACCCTGTGCCCTGTGGATTCACAAACCCTAGACGAAGTGACCGTTTACCTCGGTAGGACCAATGACTGTTTTCGTGATCAAGCCTCCCAGCGACTGCACTTCTTATCATTGAACAAGTAGTCATTTCTGGAAATCTGGTTTGTATAAGCTACGCTGTAACAGTGACAGCAAAGGAAGTGGCATCAGCCTGCCGTTACTTCGACTGTGATCGTGTAAATTTACGATGCCGGGACAGAAGGCATGCATGCGTTGGCATTCATAGTGGCAATCTGCCCGAGTGAGTGGCACAGTTTGCTGATCCCTTAAGTTACCCCTTCTGATAGGGCTGGACCAGATCCATGAGCCATGATTTTATCAGTTTTGTGAATGATATGAACGAAACACTGCGGATTGCAGTAAGTCTGGCATTTGTGCTTGTGGCCTTGCTAGTCTGGAGCAACTCCATCCGATCACGAAAGCTTTCGGCTCTAGCCGCCTTTTCGGTTTTCGCGTCATTATTGCTGATAGGCGTTTACTATGTCGTAGACCGTCTGAGTGGAAATGGCATCGACCAGTCAGTTCTGTTCCACCTGAGTGTCGGGATCGAGGGTGCCGGATTTGGCGATTTCAAGGACCTGTCGACAGTGTCGGTCGCCATTATCGCGGCGATATTGGTGATTACGTGGGTTGCCTACAGGCTGTTTCTAAAGAAAGGCGACCGGGGCAAAAACGCCCCACGCATTTTGGTAGGTGCGATGTCAATAACAGCGTCTGTTGTAATAAGCCCAGCATCAAGCGATATCATTGCTCTGTCGCAATCTCTTTCATGGGCGGACCAAAACGACTTTGTAGAACGGCCCGAACTTTTCCATCAGATCGACAGCGCTGACTTTGACATCGAGAAGAAAAACATTGTCTATCTATTCCTTGAATCGGTCGAGAGAACCTACTTAGATGAGACCGTTTTTCCCGGCTTGATGCCGCGCCTTGCTGAACTGGAACAAGAGGCGCTCAGCTTCACCAACGTCAACCAGGTGTCCGGGGCCAGCTGGACGATATCGGGAATGACCGCGGCGTTCTGCGGCTTGCCCCTGAATGGCTTTGTCGGCAATTCAATGTCTCGGATGGAACGCTTCCTGCCCCAGGCGACCTGTCTGGGGGACGTGCTATCAGAGCACGGCTATGACCTTCACTATATCGGCGGGGCAGATCTTGATTTCGCTGGAAAGGGCGATTTCTTCCGGACCCACGGGTTCGACTCGATCGAAGGTCGCGATGAATTAGTGCCGCGCCTGACGGATACGTCCTACAAATCTCCCTGGGGCCTGTATGACGACAGTATGTACGCTTTCGCGACCGAACGGTTTGATAGACTTGCGGAATCTGACGACCCGTTTGGGCTGGTCCTTCTGACCGTAGATACCCACCATCCAAATGGCCATCAGTCTCAGCGATGCGAGGGGCAAGTCTATGGCGACGGCAGCAATTCGATGCTTAATGCCGTGCATTGCGCGGATCTTTTGCTGGGGGACTTTGTAGACCATGTTCGGTCCAGTCCAGTGGCCGAGGACACGATACTTGTTGTTGCGTCAGATCACTTGGCCATGCCCAACAAGGCGTGGAACAGGCTAAACTCGATCGATAGGAAAAACCTGCTCTTGTTTTTCGCTTCAGGTATGCGCCCACGCCAGGATGATCGGCCCGGATCAACCCTTGATATAGGGCCAACATTATTGAGCCTTGCCGGCGCAAAGACCGGTACATTCGGATTCGGGCGCAGCCTATTGACGGATAGCCCCACTTTGACGGAAAGCCTGGCAGATATTGACGACGAACTGGGTACTTATGGGGCGTTCCTTGCGTCCTTTTGGTCCTTCCCAGGCATCGAGCAGGGGATACGGATGGACGGCGCGTCGGAACGGCTTGTACTGGGGCGGCAAAGGATCGGCTATCCGGTCCTGATTTCCTTGGATCCAGACATGCAGATTGCGGCCTTGCGTTTCGAGTTCTTCGCGGACCATCCGCTTCACAAACAAATCGAGTGGCTCTCGCATGATGAGCAGTTCATCTGGATCGACCGATGCGATCTAACAGCTCCATTGGTCGGTATTGATGATGGTGATCCGTCATCATATTGTGCGGCATTAGGTGCGCTTGGCGCGTCCGAATTGCACCATCTAGAGCTTAGCGACGGAGAGACGCAATTATATTCTGTAATTGAAGGGGCCTTGTCTGCCCCCTCAGGCACCGAACGATCCACCGCAGATCGCCGTCTGGCGCAGATGAAGGTCCTCAAAGGAGCCGGGCAGGAAGACGTTCTGACACATCGGACTCAAGGTGCTCTCGTGGGTCACTATCTGATCAGGTCCGCTGGATTTGGGACCGGCACTTCTCATGTGACGAACCTGCTCACTGACGCAGAGATAAATCTGGCGCGGGGCATCACCGTGGTCGGGATGAATGAACGCGACACACCCGTTAAGCTTTTTCATCGCGATAGCTGCGGCTGGAGTAAAGCAATTGAGGAGATGCCGAACTTTTATCCCTCGATCCAAAAAACGCTCGAGGGGTTTAACACCTATTTCAGTAGCTTCGCTGTTGTAGTGGATGACAGCGCGGTTTGCAGTCTGCCAGTTGATATGCGCGCAATGTTCGCCGGAACTCCATTTCAGGAGTGGGATCAAATTGACTATCGCAGGCCGTTCATCGGCTTGGTGGTGAAAGATGGCTCGGTCCAGGAATTCACAGGGGAGCCCGAAACCGCCCTGACGCTCGATGCCAAGGACTTTCTTGATGCCGACAAGGTCCTCCCGGTCCAGCGGCAGTCCGCGTCATTGCCGCGCATCGCCCATGCAGGCGGAGCTGCCGATGGGGTGCGTTACACCAATTCCTTTAATGCGCTTGATCAGAATCGGGCGCATTTTGACCTATTCGAGATCGACTTCGTCTGGACCAGCGACGATCATCTTGTCTGTTTGCATGATTGGTCCGGAAATTTTCGCGCGAGTTTCAACATTGATCGTGACGGGCCGGTCACGTTGGCCGAATTCAAACGCTTAAGCGCGGATGCGCAATTTCGGAACTGTACGCTTGAATCGCTTGTCGACTGGTTAGAGGCGAACCCCGGCACACGGATCGTGCCTGATGTCAAAGACCGTAATACAGCAGCCATGCAGCGCATTGCCACACTCTACCCCGAACACATAGACCGGTTCGTGGCACAGATTTATCAGCCAGACGAATACCCTTTAGTCAGGGCGCTAGGTTTTAAGGATATCATCTGGACGGTCTACCGCTACCACCCACACGACCGTGAAATTCTGATCCCTTCGTGGCTCAGTTTCATGGATCTTTACGGACTGGCAATGCCAGTAGTCACAGCTGAGGAAGGCCTAGCGCAGCAGGCGCGCAAAGAAACCGGTGTCCTGAGTTGGGCGCATACCGTAAATTCTCCGACTGTTTTTGATGACCTCAGGGCGCGTGGGGTTGTCGAAATCATGACCGAAGACATTCTGCCCCAGTAGGTACTCATTGGCTCTCTGCCGCCGTTAGATCGGTTGCAGGATTCTTGAGTCCCAACTCTCCATGAACGGCAGCTTTAGCGACACCGTCTTTGAATCCGCGCACCCGCAGCCAACTTCCGGTTTCCGCCCTCTGTGTCGATGGCATCAAGGGTGGCAGACGTCAGAACGACCGGCCTCCGTGGGCTGGAAGTGGCCGTTTGACGAATCTCGCAAGGGC
>NZ_JBVCWP010000334.1:0-3898 GCF_057460485.1 Boseongicola sp. | reverse complement strand
CTCACACCTTACGAATACATCTGCAAAATCTGGACTTCTGAGCCAGACAGATTCATCTTAAATCCGATCCACCAGATGACGGGACTAAACACCTAGCGAGTGCCTTGTCCGCAAAGCAACTCACGCCTGACTGATTTGCGTCAATGTTGGTGGTAGCCAAGTTGCTAGTATTGCCTTGAGACGACCAAGAATGGAGCTTCATGTCATGAGAGGCATATATGGAACAACGGTGGCTTCCTGTGCTGCTAAAATTGGTTTGACGCTCGTGACCCTGTTCGTCGCTGCCACTTGCGCTTTTGCCGAAAGTAGCGGCCCGGCACTGCAGCCAGATGAAGACGGAATTGTATTTGTCATAGGGAAACTGGATGGCAACAGAGTTGAATTTCAACGAGAGGGATGGGCGGGTATATCTGAATTTGAATGTTCCGCAGGCGTAGACTGTGCTGCCGAGACCTTCCCGATGCGACTGCAAGCGCCGTCGGCTATGCATTGGGACGATCTTGCTGTGCAAACCATCCGCGTCAACTTTTTGCTTGGTGAGCCGCTGTTGGACGCTCAATTGACCTTTGCTCGAGCAGGAAATGAGACGAGCGTCGTGTCACTTGATGACAAGATAATTGGCACGTTCACACACGACATGTTTGGTGCCGGCGAAGGCCAAAGATATGGTCGACTAAAGATCGCGCTGGGTGGACTGGACGCCGGTCACCACTATCTCGACTTTTCCGTTGCCGAGGACAAGACGGGTAACCTGAGGCACTCGATCGACGCCATTCTGCTCAACGGAAAACTCGGAAGCCAGACTAATTGACCGTCTCCTTTGTCCCGCATTGCAGACATCTGTCCAAGCCGCAGCGAACGGCGGGTTTGAGCCCTACCTGTCAAAATTCTGCCCGGCGGCGAAGGTCTGCTATGTGGAGCAAGGTCACAGTCCGAATAAAGCTGTTGCAGGCCGGATTTTCGTTACTGTCATTTGTCAAGCAAGCGCGTGCTCATAAGTTACAGGATTTCTTTAGTGTGGTGTGCTTGATGTCAGGCGTAAAAGCCATCTTCGAGCCATCACTCCTCCTCACGAAACTCCGCATGACATGCGTTGCAGGTAGCGGCGACGTGCCAAGCCGCAAAATCAAGACCGCCGCTTCGCATCATGCCGCCACTTCTCATCATGCCAGGTCCCATCTCTGCTTCTTCCCACTTCTTCGGAAGGCTGCCACGGGGACGCTCGCCCGCACGCTCGGCCAATTCACCCGACCAACGCTGAAGCATGAAAGCATAGTTTTCGAACTCACTGAAATCCTGCCAGATTTCGGAACGAGCCTCGCTTGGTGGACTTTTCGAACCCTCGGGAAACAGCGATGTCAAATGTTGGCCGGAACCATCGCGAATTTCCTCGCCGGCACGCCGGACTGCCATCGGGTCGTAGGTCAGTTCGCCGCCGATCATGGCGAATACGCGTTCGATTAATTCCTCGAACCGCTCCATTCCTTCCATGCGCGTTTTGACGACGCCTGTTGCGCTCTCGTGTCCCCAAGCCAGTGATCCCACTGCCAAACCAGCCATCATGACATAGACAAGTTTCATCGATTTACCCTGATTTTTTATTCTCATATTTGAACTTTAGGCCCTTTCAGATCAGATTGATTGATCTGAATCATCCTTTTATGACTACTCCACTCGATCATACCTACCTTGAAAGCCCCGCGGCGGCTGGCGGCTTGGCGCGGTTGATGAGATTTTCCTATTCGTTCAAGGGTGGAAAGCCGACGTTCGTGTCAAACTGGTGAGCGGCAGCAAAGTCCGGAGACTGTGTGAAAACTCTCGGGATGGCATAGTTTCGGCCGAAAACGCTTGATATGGGCGTTCTCTCGTCTCGCTGGATAGTCTTTTCCTCAAGTGACCAAAACGAACGCGACGAGAGGGGACCGCGGCCTGAGTTTTCACACAGCCTCTCCGCATTGCAGACATCTGTCCAAGCCGCAGCGAACGGCGGATTTGAGCCCATAACGACCAGCCAAGGCGATGTTGTTTTATTCCTCAGTTGCTTCCGGTGTAATTAATCTGCAGGGAAGAGCTCTCGCAAATCCTCATCACTATTCCAATCGGGTTCGGCGCAGGCTCCGACCCTGCCATCCTGATTATGCCCTGACTTTTTCAATCATCACCAACACCTGCTCTTCGCTTGGCCGCTGCGAAATGCCTGCCACAGGGCTTTGCCCAATCCAACGTAGAGGGTCTTGAGTGAGGTTTGGAGCACCGTAAATAGCAATGTCACCTGCAGACAAGGCATCCTTCAGCGGTCGCCACCCCATCCAGCCTTCGACCAGTGAGCGCAGGTCTGTTTCGATCCAGGTATCCACTTCAAGGCCGGGATCAATATAGAAAAGATCGATATCGTTCTCTTCGATGACGAGCCAATGTAACCGTTTGTTTTCAACTTCATCCTTAAATTCAAAACGGGTGACCATCCGTGGACCCATGTCCTCGATCCATGAGGCGGAGTTTCGAATACTCCACATCAGATAGCCACCGTCGACCTCATCCATAACGACCGACTTGTTCACCCATTCTTGCCCCCACATCCCGACAGAAGAGATCACTGGCAGTAAAGCCAGTCCGGCCTCGGACAAATTATACTCAGCATGACCTGAACGTGCAGAGTGTGACCGCTCAATCAGTTTTGCGGCTTCAAGGCCTTTCAAACGTTCCGAAAGCAACGAGCGCGACATCAACGGGACGCCACGATGAATGTCATTGAATCGTCTCGATCCAGAGAGCAATTCACGGATGATCAGCAAGGTCCAGCGCCCGCCTAAGATTTCAAGAGAAAGGGCGATTGGGCAATTCTGCCCATACAAAGTTTTTTTCATTTATTGCTCCCAACATCAGTATCACCGGCGGTCTCAAGTGCCACAAGTGCAGTTTCTGTACCTATGGGTTCAGATCTCGGACTGGATCGCTGTGGCACATGTAACTTAAACGTTTTCCATCAACAATAAGGACGATCCCTTGATCAATATTCTCATAAGCACACAAACTGACAGAGGTTGAATATGAACATCGAAAGCAAACCAACAACGGCGAAGGTGAACGGGCAACTTTGGGGCGCTCGCGCCCGCGACTGGGCAGAGATTCAAGAGCAATCCTGCCTTCCCGTCTATCATGAAGTCCTGAAACGAACAGAAGTTGGCAGTACAACCCGCTATTTGGACGCTGGTTGCGGTTCTGGAATGGCCGCCAGTTTGGCGGCAAACCTTGGCGCCGAAGTATCCGGCCTTGATGCCTCCGAAGCCTTGTTGGTAATCGCGAAAGAGCGAACAGGTACTGCAGATTTTCAACTTGGCGATCTAGAAAATATTCCATTTGAAGATGATAGCTTCGACGTGGTTACAGGATTCAATTCGTTTCAGTATGCTGGAAACCCTGCGCTGGCGTTGGGCGAAGCCCGACGGGTGACTAAACCTGGTGGAACTGTGGCAATCGTGACCTGGGGCAACCCTGAAGGCATGGACGCCGCTTCGTTGGTTGCAGTCCTAAAACCGCTTCTGCCACCGCCACCACCCGGCGCGCCCGGCCCTTTTGCCTTGTCTGATGAGAGTACACTAAGGGAATTTGCCTCTAGTGCCGGATTGATGCCGACGGATGTTTTTGATGTCGATGGCTTATGGACTTACCCAGATCTGGACACAGCTGTCCGAGGCATGTGCTCGGCTGGTGTTGCGGTAAAGGCAATGGAGCATTCTGGCGAGGAGGCCGTGACGTCTGCCTATGCCGCCGCTTTCGCACCGTTTCTGCAGTCCGATGGCTCTGTTCGGCTCGGTGCAAGTTTCCGGTGTTTGGTTTCACAACCATAGGCGGTTGAGTATCTGGATAAGAAAAACCGACAAACGGTGTTCGCACG
>NZ_JBVCWP010000333.1:0-3916 GCF_057460485.1 Boseongicola sp. | reverse complement strand
CACCTTTTTATGTTTGAACTGCACGCTTAAGAAAGTGACGGGGTGCGACGTTCTGGAAAAGGATCGGCTTAGAGACTTACTCACCCCCTCGCGCACTTCTCCGAGAATGTTGTAAATACTTATCAAGTTTTAAGGGGCCAAGACAGTGGCAATGTCGACGGGATGATATGCAAGCACCGAGATCATCACGGTGGTTTCGATGAAAGCGAACGCAAACTCCTTGACCTCAGCGAGATCGCGCAATTGTGCCCATCCTTGACCACGAACTGCAATCTCGGGAAGGATAGACTCGGTTCCCGTGAACTGCGCTTGTGCTTGGCTTGCTGCAAACAGCAGAACCGCCGCCAATGGAATAATAGTCAAGTTATCCATCTGTCTTTTGTAATGTATTCAGTTTTTTCGCTTCACCGAGATAATGCAATTGGCATGACCCGGATGCAAAGCAGGAAGGTCACGCCCAACAAGGTCGATAGACCCAACGTGCCGAAGCGCGCCAGCGACCGTGACACGGCGGTTGGTCAACGTCTTGCGCTGACCATGACCACTGGCAAGGCAATCCCATGACCCACGACCATTTGCATCTGCAAAACTTGGTGGGTTGTGTTGCGCCTGACGCCCGGGTGCAGCGGTGATGTGGCGTGATGCTACCGGAGCTTGGGTAACCTGCGTTTTGTGGCTAGACGAGCCACCTTGAGGTTTGGGCTTCTGAGCATTCGGTCGCGGCCTTGGCCTCGGAACTGCGACAGGTGTCGCCTGCGGTTTGGCTTGTGGTGCGGATGCTGGGCTTTGCGGTTTCAGCGAAGGGATCAAATAGGGCGTGCCTTGTGGCGTTTTTGACGGTACCGCCTGCGGCACCTGATTTGGCACGGCCACCGGTTGAGGATTCGGCACGGCACCACCCGTGAAGCTTGGCTGTGGAATCGGTTGAACGATGATGGTGGCAGGCACCTGCCCATAACCTACGAAAGTCTGAGGGGGTTGCGGTTGAATCGTGATAACGGGCGAAAAGCCGGTGAAAGACGGTGTCGGAACCGGAGTGACAGTTGGCACAGGCGAAACGCCCGTGAATGTTTGTTTGGGAAGAGGTTGCAAAATGATCAGCGGGCTGTTCCCGGTGACGTCCGGACCGCGTTGACCTTGTGGCGGCGTTACAGAACTGGTGCCGGAAATTGTCTGACCCGGTTGAGGCTGCACAACAATGACCTGTGTCGTGACCACCGGAGGTGTCTGCGGCACGCCGGGGCCGGTTTGAGGCTGCTGTGTGGACGTTGGCACCTGCGACGGGAGAACCGTCGGAGCAGTATTGCCGCTGCCACCGCCGCAATTCGAACCCTTATGGGGATTTCCGACACCGTTGCACCACCCATAGTGATTACCACCAGAAAATGCCGACGTGGCGGCGCAGATCAGCGTAGCGGTTACCAAACCCATATGTTTCTGTTTCATGCCGTTACCAACTTTTAGATAATGCGAGATAGAGTGCAGGATCGCCGCTGTCTGTGTCCGGACCGGAGGCCATCGGAACTGCAACGTAGCTCTGAATGAACACTCCGTTTGGAAGCTCCGCATCGAGGCCGATCCCCACCGAAGACAAGACCTCATCTGACTGTTCGACTGGCGAGGGGTCGTTGTTTTGGATGTATCCAACATCAATGAAACCAAAGGGCCGGACGCGCCTTATGTAGTTGGCAGTCGGGAAAAAATCGCGTCCAGCCTGTAAAGTTACCGAGAAGCCGCTGTCACCTTTGCTTTCGGCAAAGATGTAGCCTCGTTCTTCATCAATGCCGCCCAGATAGAACTCTTCTATCCCAGGCAACCTGTCCGGACTGTACTGACCCCATACTTCGGCGCTGAATACGGAATTTTCTCCAAACCATGTCACAGGCTTTTGGTATCCACCACCCGCTCGCAGATGCCAGAAATTCTTGTCGCCGTCGTCAAACCCTATCGCGTCGCTGGTCCGCTCGCCTATGGCCAGGTTCACAGCATATTCGTAGGCACCACCGTGATCGAGTGCTCTTCCATGGATCCACGAGGCGCTCAAGACTTTGACCTCGCTTTTGAAATCGATTGTCGAGCCGTCCAGATCAGAATCTGAGGACGTGCGGCGAAGTTCGATCAGGCCATAGCCGTAGCTATGAACATCCCGCACGAAGGGATGTGCCAGAGCCAAAATGACTGTGTTGCCTTCCAGATCTGTCTGGCTCAGCGTTCCGCTCGCATCACGATCGCCGACGACATTGCCGAGGTAGGCTTCGGCGTAGGTTCCGGCACTACTGACTGGAAAGCGGTAAATCAAAGAGCCGTAAAGGTCGCTGTCTCCATCCTCCAGACTTTCCGTGCCAGAAAGCTCAAAACGGAAAAGATCGCCCGGCGTTAACAAACTGACAAATTCCTGGCTGAAAGTCAGCGTTACCGCATCTCCGAATTCGCGCGACGGGTTATCCAATGTGACATAGCCCGAAGAGGTGTCCAACTGCTCTGCCACGATCCGGACGTGGGCGGCATCGCTGCCCTCCGGATAGGTGATTTCCGCCGAGGCATTTATTGATTGAATGTCCTCAACAAGCATGATGGCACGTTCGAATTCGCTTAGCCGCACTGCCAGTTTGCCGATGACGGGTTCGAAGTACCCCTCGATCAACTTGAAGGTTTTTGCATCGACACCTTCAATTGAAATCGAACCAATCAAACCTTCATCCACGATGATGGTACGACCGTCAGGCGAGACGCTTGCCGATGCGAGGAAATACCCGTCTTCGCGATAGATGGTTTCGATCGCGGCCGCGATGCCGCTGGCGGTGACCCGGCCCGTTCGTTGTACATCGACCTGCGCGGCATAGCTAAGAATTTCGGAACCATTATATGCGCCAACGCCCCGGACTTCGAAAGTCTGTTCAGCAGCGACTGCAGGGATTTCATTCGCGGATGCAATCGGAGCGACAACAGTAGCGAATATCGAAAAAAGATATGCGAGATAGTTTCTGGTTTTGCCTGCCATTCAGTTAGTTCCGTTTTTTGTTTCGAAGAGCTTAGGCCGATGACATGATTTTCCAAATTCCTTACACCAAACAGGGTTACGAAAAACGAAAAGTTGTTGGAAAAATGTGTCACAGTTTTAAGGGGCCAAGACAGGCAAACACGTCGCATTGGCTTTCACGTTGACCGCCAGGCAAGGCCACCTTGTGTTCTGGGATAGCCAACAGTAACTCAGGTGACCCGCCGAGAAGGTCCGCGATCTCTTGAGGCAAACCATTCGCTGCTTCCCAGGAAAGCGCCGCAGCCATTGCCGAGTATCCGCGTTTCCATTGCTTCTCTGGGTCAGCAAGAAAACGTTGCCAATCATCGGGCCCAACTGTCGGAATGAGTATTTCTACTATATTGAGGTCCCTTTTTTTGGGCCGAAGCGGTTAAGAGTAATCGAAGTGATCACTGGAAATCTGAAGGTCTTGGCTCCAGGTAACCGCGCCATAGGCGTCAGCCGTCCACCACCCTGAGCGTGATGTTGATCCGCCCGCCGCCGTCGAGCAGGCGGCTGCTGCCGAACTTGATCCGGTCGATGCCGTGATAAGCCAGACGCGCCGCGCCACCGATCACCACGACGTCACCCGAGGACAGCCAGACCGAGCGCGTCGGATCGCTGCGCTCGGTACCGCCGACGCGGAACAGCGCCTCGTCGCCAAGCGAGATCGACACCACGGGATAGGAGAAATCCGCTTCGTCGCGATCCTGATGCAGACCCATTTTCGCACCCTCGGTATAATGGTTGATCAGGCAGCAATCCGGCGCGCGTTCGGTTCCGGAATATTCCGCCCAGACCTTCAGGATCGAGGCGGGGATCGCGGGCCACGCAACGCCCGACGGGTGGCGGTCGATATACCGGTAGCCGCGCCGGTCGGAATACCAGCCGTATTTT
>NZ_JBVCWP010000332.1:0-3921 GCF_057460485.1 Boseongicola sp. | reverse complement strand
GAGCCAGAGCCAGAGCCAGAGCCAGAGCCAGAGCCAGAGCCAGAGCCAGAGCCAGAGCCAGAGCCAGAGCCAGAGCCAGAGCCAGAGCCAGAGCAAGTCGATCATCAAGAGATCGACGATGCCGACCAAGCGATTGCGCAGCAAACGCCGCGAAGGACAGAGCCAGTCGACCCTAAAGAGATCGAGGACGCCCAACCAGAGAGGCCGGAACCAACTCCAACTCCAACTCCAACTCCAACCCCAATCCCGGTTGAAACTGTTTCGGATGCGGCTCGCGAACCTGCCAAGCCGGGCCTTTTCGGGCGTATCTTCGGTCGTACTGAACAAAAAGCCGTTGTCCGCCGTACCCTTGATGATGATATGTTGGAACAGATCGAGGAACTCCTCATCTCTGCTGACATGGGCGTCGAAACCTCTATGCGTGTCACGGCCAATATGGCCGAGGGTCGCTTGGGTAAAAAGTTCTCGACCGACGAACTTAAGGACATGATGGCCAGCGAAATTGCCCGCATCATGGAACCCGTCGCCAAGCCCATGCCGATCTATCAAAAACGCCCGCAGGTGGTGCTGGTTGTTGGCGTAAACGGCTCGGGAAAAACCACAACCATCGGCAAACTGGCCTCGCAATTCCGCGCCGCAGGCAAGACCGTCGTTATCGCTGCGGGCGACACGTTCCGTGCGGCGGCAGTCGAACAGTTGCAAGTCTGGGGTGACCGCGCAGGCGTGCCGGTGATGACTGCGCCCGAGGGCTCTGACCCCGCCAGCCTTGCATATGACGCCATGACCAAAGCAGAGGCGGACGGTGCTGATCTTTTGATGATCGACACCGCAGGCCGCCTTCAAAACCGCGCTGACCTCATGGAAGAACTTGCCAAGATCGTGCGAGTCATCCGCAAAAAAGACCCCGAGGCGCCTCATAACACACTTCTCGTGCTTGACGCGACGACGGGTCAAAACGCGCTCAACCAAGTTGAGATCTTCCAGAAAATCGCAGACGTCTCAGGCCTCATCATGACCAAACTTGATGGCACCGCAAAAGGCGGCGTCCTTGTCGCGCTTGCCGACCGCTTCGGCCTGCCAATCCACGCCATCGGCGTCGGCGAGCAAATCGACGATCTCGCGCCGTTCGACCCCCGCGAATTCGCCGCCGCCCTTACGGGGTTGGAAGAGTGAGATATCTGGCCGCGATCGTTCTTGCGGTTGCGCCAACCATCGTAACAGCCGATTGCTCTAGTGAGCGCGCGATCCTTCTGTCGGCACTACACAGTAGCAATTACACGCTTCAAGACCCCGGCACATTCGCCGAAGATCAAGGCACCTGCCGCCAAAGCGACCTTGTCCTTGCGCAAGACATTCTCACCATAGAAGTAGCCTCACTTATCTGGCGTCTTGAGGGCATTGAGGCTCTAACGATCGGCAGCGGACGGATCAGCTTAACAGGCGATCTTGACGGATTGCGGATAACGCCGCGCACCGAAGACGCATGGATCAGCTATATGCTGGCCGAGCAAAACCGTCGGAACGACATCGACGCCACACTCTTTGTCTGGTGGGATTTTCCTGACGGGCGCTTTGAACTTGCCTCGCTGGATATCGATTTTCCGGGCGAAAACCGTTTTTCTTACGGGTTCCGCGCAACCGGCGTTTCGCCTCAACTCCTGACGGGGGATACGACTGCCCTTAAAACCCTCATGCTTGAACATTTGACGCTTGAGGTCGAAAATCGCGGTTTCGCCGACGGATTGATCCTTGGCGCCATGATTGGCAAGCTTTCCGCAGTTCCGGGCTCTCCGGAAAGCGTTATAGATGGCACGAAACGCGACCTGCGCGCGCTTGTGTCGAACCTTCCCGGCAATGTGTTTGACGCGGATACAAAGGCCGCTCTGGTTGCCCTGATCACCGCAGGCCCCGTGCCCTGGGGCGAGGTTTTTGTCCAGATCGCAACCCAGTCGCCCATCCCTCTGGCCCCGTTCTTGAGCCTTGGCGCCATAACGCCCGACACCCTAAGTGCGGCCTTCCTCGGCGGCACAGTCAGCGTTATTTTCAAAGAGGAAACGGTCGAAAATTGAGCGAATGGCTGATTTCTCTCGAAGGCACGGACCAAGGCCGCCAGGTCGCACTTGGTCTCGCCCTCATGGCAGCCGTGCTCCATGCGCTATTCGGAGCGCTGCAAAAAGGGCGCTTTGACCCTTACACAACCCGCTCAGCCATCGACGCCTGTTACGCACTGATTGCACTCCCGTTCGCGCTGTTTTTTGTGCCGTGGCCCGAAGCCGATGTCTGGCCTTTGTTCGCGGTCGCCTGGGTCATCCACGTGGGCTACAAACTTGCCCAAGCCGCGGCCTATTCAGCCGGCGCCTACACCGTCGTCTACCCCGTCGTGCGCGGCATCGGCCCGGTCTTCACAGTGATTGGCGCGGGCATCCTTTTCGACGAACGCTTCGCTGCCATACAATGGCTAGGTGTCGCGATGTTGGCCAGCGGCATCCTCGGCCTTGCGGTTTACAACCTACGTCATGTCACCAGCGACCGCGCGCGGCTGCCGCTTGCCCTTGGCTTTGCCGCAATGACTGGCGGTTTCGTCGCTCTCTATACGACTTGGGACGCCTTCGTCATCCGGGCAACCGCCGATCCGCTGACCTTTGTTGCATGGTTTTTCCTGATCGACGGAATCGCCTTTCCCGCCGCCTATCTAATCCTCAATAAGGGCCGTGTCCCAACCCCCTTTTCACCGCTTCTCAAAGTCGGCATTGCAGGAGCGATCGTTGCAATTTTCTCGTTTGGTGGCATCATGTTAGCCACACGCCTCGACAAAGTCGGAGAAGCCGCCGTGTTGCGGGAAACCTCGGTCGTTTTCGCCGCCCTCATCGCCTATTTGTTCTGGGGCGAAAAGGTCGGCCCGCGTCGCCTGGCGCTTATGGGCCTTATCGCGCTTGGAGCTGTCGTGGTTGAGGTTGGTGGATAAGCCGAGGTTCGTGAAACCAATTTTTGCCCCATGACACATTGCAGGGACGCACGGCGAAGGTTAGGTGACCCGGATGAATGAAAAAGCGCTCAACCCGATTGTGAAACAGGTCCTCGAACTTGGGCCGCCGCTTCTGTTTTTCGCAGCCTACCTTAAGATGCGCGAGCAGACCTACACCATAGGCGGCACTGAATACGATGGGTTCATTGTTGCCGCGGGTGTTTTCGTGCCGATTTTGCTCGCCAGCATCGCGATCCTTTGGAAACTCACGGGAAAACTTAGCCGGATGCAGGTTTTCACCGCTGTGATGGTGATTTTGTTCGGCGGTCTCACGGTCTGGTTTAATGACGAACGGTTCTTCAAGATGAAAACCACACTGGTCTATGGGCTTTTCGCGGTGATCCTTGGAATTGGGCTGGCACAGGGGCGGTCATACCTTGCCTGGGTTATGGCCGAATTTCTGCCTATGACCGACGAAGGCTGGATGAAGCTGACCAAGCGTCTTGCATTGTTCTTCTCAGGCCTCGCCGTTGCCAACGAAATCATCTGGCGCACGATGTCTACTGATGCGTGGGTGAAAATCGAAACCTTCGGCTTTCCGGTTCTGATGTTTGTCTTCCTGTGGTCACAGATCATGGGCTTGCAAGACCACATCATTGAAGACGAGACCGACAAGACCACCTAGTAAAAAAGCGCGTCGGTGTCGTTGCGTGCTTCCAACGTCTTCAGAACCTGTCGCTCCAGCCGGCCGAGAAACCGAACGCCCCCAGTGCGGCCCTCACTCCATTGCACAAGCGCAAGGATGGCTGCATTCTTCAGGCACAATTCCACCGCCACTCCCGCGAGATATTCAGTAGCAAAACCGACAGAACCTCACCGTGCGCCACAAGAAGCGCAGCGACCTTAACTGCGTGTCAAGAAGGGCGATAGTCGCCGGGCGGCCGTAGTATCATCTC
>NZ_JBVCWP010000331.1:0-3924 GCF_057460485.1 Boseongicola sp. | reverse complement strand
CTTAAACTGGGATTCTGTTCCAACCAGAGGACAACAATATCTGCGACTTGTCCTTGGGTTATCGACGAAGGAGCACAGTATTGGAACCCATTGATCGTGTTGCCTTCTTCCATTACGGCTTCGGACAAGTCCAAAGTTCCAACTATGTATCCACCGCAATATTGTTCGCTTTTGTTCGTTCATATTTCCAATAACTCATTTCCACTTACGAAGCTGGGAGACGCCCAAGCAGACCCACTGCTAAGCACAAGGGAAAAAGCAAATTTGAAAAGTCTTTTCATTAATTTTGGCTCATTTTGTTGTCACGAAAAGTTTGAGTTTTCAGGGGCTCAATCATTGAACCCTAATTTAATTTTAGCCCAATTTGAGCAATGCTGTGTCCGGTCAAAGGAATATAACCCGACGTTCCTTAAGTGGTTTGCTGTAAGTCGCAGATCGCGCCGGATTGGGCGCGAAGATCAAGCATTTTCCCAGAACGGCGTCCGTAGTCGCGGAGACACCCAGAGCTCTGTCTAGTCAGGTCGAGAAGGACTCCACGGTTAGCAAGCTTGCACGGTCCGTTTCCTGCGCATTGCTGCCGTTCGTCCATAGCGTAGCATCGGTCAGACAGGGCTCCAAGCCGCCTTGCGGCACCGCAGAGAAAAGCGAGCTTTAATGGTCGCGTGAATGTCAGCTTCTACTAATTGGGCCATGAGGTCTCGCACTTGCGGCGAAAGTCCGCAATCCGCCCTTGTGTCGAGCGACACGACCGGCCCTTAGCTGCCGCTCGTCGGTCGATCTGATTCTGCGCCGCAGCTTCGCCAGGCCAGCCATTCGTGCATCGTGCAGCATGTTCTTGGGCCAAATGACCACAACGCGGACAAAGTGCTAATTTGCTGCGCAAGCACCAATGACAGCTTTCAGTGAAACTCTCTTGGTACTTTGAGATTGTCCAACTAGTGTTGCGTAAGTGGCTAGGAGACGTTCCTTGTACCAAGAAGTGAGTTTCAACTCAGAAGGAGCGGAGCTGCGGGGGCGTCACTATTGCCATCCAGCCGGGCAGAAACCGACCGTCGTCATGACGCACGGAACAACCGCGACGATCACCATGGCAGTCGACCAATATGCCGAAGCCATCTTTGCGGCTGGCTTTGATGTCCTGCTGTATGACCATAAGAACTTTGGGCTCAGCGGTGGCGAACCTCGGCAGGAAATAAATCCTTGGGTACAAACACGCGGCTATCGGGATGCCGTTGCATTTTTGCGGGTTAAGCAGCCTGACAACCCAATCGCCCTTTGGGGGGACAGTTTCTCCGCTGGCCTAGCCTTGGTAGCTGGCGGTTTGATCGAAGACATTGCAGCCATAATCGCGCAGATACCAGTTTGTGGCGTTGCGCTTCCTCAAGGGCTTACTGACGATGGTGCCCTTGAAGTTATGAAAGAGATTTTCGAGAATGGCGATGTGTCTGGTGGAGCAGAACAGACAATGGGCCCGATGCCTGTCGTGTCGTCTGATCAGTTAAACACCCCATCCCTATTGACACCAATCCAAGCGTTCCGGTGGTTCATCGAACACGGTGGCCGACATGGCAGTAGATGGGAAAACTGGGTCACGCGGGTCATTCCGGATACGCCGGTCGCTTGCAGCCCCTATGTGACGGCACCTTATCTGAGAATGCCCGTTCAGATGATGGTCGGACGCAACGACGAGATGGTTCATTGTAACCTCGAGATACAGCGCGCCGTGTTCGACCGGGTTGCCGGTGAGAAAGAGTTCGTCGAGATAGACGGCGGGCACTTTGGTTTGCTTTGGCACTCAAGCGCTGAATTCGATGAGGCGGTCCATCGGCAAATCGCATTTCTGTCCCGAGTTTTTCGAGGCAACTAAGAAAACTGACATTGGCCACGTCACAGAATGAGTGTGATTTGGGCTCCTTGCTGCCGTTAGCCGCATCGCAGCGATCCTGCCAAACGATCTCGCCCCGACCAACATGAACGGCCCAAACCGGTCCTCGACCACGATCACTGATGCCACAATGCGGCTTGCCCAGGGCGGACGCTGATTGCTCTTGCCCAGTTCGCGCTTGCCTAGTGGCAGCAACCCTTTGACGACTGAACAGTTCAAGACGTTATTCACATCAGCCAGAATGCGCTGGCTCCGAGTCACTTACCTTGCTTATGCGAGCAACCATTCATCAAGCTTCGACCAGCGCCTCCGGCCTGAGACGTTCTTGACTGCGATCGCGACGGCTTTCTTTTGACCCACAAGGATGACGAGCTTCTTGCCACGCGTGACGCCTGTGTAAATCAGGTTGCGCTGCAACATGGCGTAATGCTGGGTCATGACCGGGATCACCACCGCCGGATATTCCGAGCCCTGGCTCTTGTGGATCGTGGCGGCGTACGCCGGGACCAGAGTGTCCAGTTCGCCGAAGACGAAGTTGACGCTGCGGCCCTCAAAATCGACGACAACCTCGCCCTCGACCATGTCGATATCTTCGATCATGCCGATATCGCCATTGTAGACATCCTTGTCGTAGTCGTTCTCAAGCTGCATGACCTTGTCGCCGGGAGCGAAGGTCCAACCGAAGCGTTCGACCTTTTTGTCGCCTGCGGGATTCAGTGCCGCCTGCAACTCAATGTTGAGCGAGCGAGCGCCCACGCCGCCGCGGTTCATCGGGCACAGGACCTGGATGTCCTTGATCGGGTCAAACCCGAACCGGTTGGGGATGCGCTTGGCTACAAGTTCAACGATGCGGGGCACGGCTTGCTCGGGGTCCGCTGCAGGCACGAAGTAGAAGTCCGCCTCGTCCTCAGGCGGCGCGAGGTCAGGCATGCGACCCGTGTTGATAGCGTGTGCTGTAGTGATGATCTTGCTTTGCGCCGCTTGTCGAAACACCTCCGTGAGCCGCGTTACTGGCACGGCGCCTGAGTCGATGATGTCGGCTAACACCTGGCCGGGCCCGACGGACGGCAACTGGTCAATGTCGCCCACGATCAGGAGAGCTGCATTGCTAGGCAAAGCTTTGAGCAGTGACTGCATAAGCATCACGTCAACCATAGAGCTTTCATCGATCACCAGCAGATCGCAGTCGAGCGGGTTTTCCTCGTTGCGCTTGAAGCCGAAGGCCTTCGGGTCAAATTCCAGCAGGCGGTGGATGGTCTTGGCCTCCATGCCAGTGGCTTCGGTCATGCGCTTGGCTGCCCGGCCAGTGGGCGCGCAGAGTAGCAGGCTAACGGATTTCGCGGCGAGGATGCGCAGGATCGAGTTGACGATGGTGGTTTTCCCCACCCCGGGGCCACCGGTGATCACCATGGCCTTGGACTTCAGCGCGAGGCGGATGGCTTCGGCTTGGCTCTCTGCGAGGCTCAGGCCGGTTTTCTGCTCGATCCAGGGCAGCGCCTTGTCCGCATTGATCACTGGCCACGGCAGCGCACCCCGCTGAATGCGTTTCAGCTGATCGGCAATGCTACGCTCTGCCATGTAAAGCCCCGTCAGAAAGATGCAATCTGCCTCGCCCACGGTATCGGCGGTGACCGTCTCCTCGGCCAGTTCTTCGCGCAGCGCGCTTTCAATCAGATCCGTGGGCACCTCCAGAAGTTTGCCCGCCAACCCAATGAGGTCCGCCCGCGGGAGTCCGCAGTGGCCGTCGCCCATCGCCTCGCTGAGCGCAAAAGAGATGCCTGCCCGTATCCGGATCATAGTGGTCTTCTCGATCCCGAGCTTTTCCGCGATCATGTCAGCCGTCCGAAACCCGATGCCGCGGATGTCCTTTGCCAGCTGGTAGGGGTTCTCGCTCATCACCTGCACGGCATCTGTGCCGTAGGTTTTGAAGATCCGCACCGCGCGCGCGGTGCCCACGCCGTGCTGGTGCAAGAAGACCATGATCTCGCGGATGACCTTTTGATCGGCCCACCCGGCGGTGATTTTGTCCGCGCGCTTGG
>NZ_JBVCWP010000330.1:0-3943 GCF_057460485.1 Boseongicola sp. | reverse complement strand
TCACCGAAGGGGCGGAACGGGTTTGCCGTTCCGCCCCCTTTCCAAGACCGACTTGCAATCCGATGATCGAGGCGTCAATGACCAACTTTCTTGAAATGCACGGCATCTCCAAAACGTTTCCCGGCGTCAAGGCGCTGAACAAGGTCGATTTGAAGCTGGCCCGTGGCGAGGTTCATGTATTGGCCGGGGAAAACGGCGCTGGCAAAAGCACGCTGATGAAGATCATGACCGGTGTCTATCGGGCCGATCCGGGCGGTGTGATCACGGTCGAGGGGCAGGAGGTAGTGATCAAAGACCCGGTGCATGCCAGGTCTCTGGGGATCAACATTATTTATCAGGAACTTGCGGTCGTGAATAACCTGACCGTGGCCGAGAACATCTTTCTTGCACGCGAGCCCGTCGGACGAGGCGGACTGATCGACAGTCGCAAGATGCAAGCAGATGCACGGGCCATTCTGGGCGAACTCGACGTGAATATCTCACCTACGTCTCTGGTCGGCGATCTGAGCATCGGCCAAAAACAGATGGTAGAGATCGCGCGGGCTCTCTCTTACAAGTCGAAACTGATCATTATGGACGAACCGACCGCATCGCTGAGCCACCACGAGGCGGAGACGCTGATGAAAATGGTGCGCAAACTCGCGGCGCAGAATATCGGAATCGTCTATATCTCGCACCGTTTGGACGAGATATTTGAAATTGCTGACCGCGTGACAGTGCTGCGCGACGGGGAGACTGTGGACAGCCGGCCTATCGGTGAAATGACCCGCGACATTCTCGTGCGCAAGATGGTTGACCGCGACCTGTCGCAGATGTTCGGAGAACACCATTCCCATGCCACCACCGAGGTGTTGCTGTCGGTTCAGGGGCTCGGTCTGAAGCGGCCCACGGAGCAGGGCGCACGGGTGTCCGATGTCACCTTTGACCTGCACAAGGGAGAAGTTCTGGGATTTTTTGGGCTGGTTGGATCGGGCCGGACCGAAATCATGGAAATGATATTCGGCAGCCGTCCTTATATGGGAGAGATCCGGATCGACGGTCAGGTCGTTTCCATCCATGCGCCGTCCCAGGCCATCGATATGGGGATCGGCTTCGTGACCGAGGACCGCAAGGAGCTGGGGCTGGTACTTGGCATGTCGGTGCGCGAGAATTTCAGCCTGACGCATCTGTCTGATTACTGTACACTGGATGTTGTCAACCGCAAGCGCGAGACAAATGCCTGCCAGACTTTCATAAAATCGCTGGGAATCAAAACACCGTCGCCGGAACAGCAGGTGCTGAACCTGTCTGGCGGCAACCAGCAAAAGGTGGTGATCGCCAAATGGGTAGCACGGCGTCCGCGCATTCTGATTGTTGACGAACCGACGCGCGGAATAGACATTGGCGCGAAAGCCGAAGTGCATACGCTGCTCAACAATCTGGCGGACGAGGGAATGTCAATCATTGTCGTATCATCGGACCTGCCGGAGATACTGGCGGTAAGCGACAGGGTCGTCGTTTTGAAAGAGGGCAAAATCAGCAATATTCTGCCCCGAAGCGAGGCTACACAGGAACGGGTGATGCTGGCAGCAACCGGCTGATCCCAATAACAGATTCAATCAAATACGAAATGGAGAATTCCAAATGACGAAACGTATCGTTTTCACCGGTGGAACAGGCAAGGCAGGCCGCCATGCGGTGCCGCACCTTCTTGAGAAGGGCTATTCCGTGTTGAACGTCGATCTGAAACCGTTCGACCATCCGGGCGTCAATACGCTGATAACCGACATCACCGACAGCGGTCAGGTATTCAACGCATTGTCCACGCATTTCGGCTTCGAAGGCTATGACGACGGCGTACCACCCAAGGCGCCGGATGCGGTCGTGCATTTTGCGGCTGTACCCCGGGTGATGATCAATCCAGATAACAAGACCTTTTCCGACAATACGGTCGGAACCTACAACGTGATCGAAGCAGCGATGAAGCTCGGCGTGCGCAAGGTTATCGTCGCCAGTTCGGAAACCACCTATGGCGTGTGTTTCGCCGAGGGCGACAAGGACTATCATTCTTTCCCTCTGGAAGAGGATTACGACAGCGACCCGATGGACAGTTACGGCCTGTCGAAAGTGGTCAACGAAAAAACTGCGCGCGCCTTTGCCATGCGTTACGGCGCCGATATTTACGCACTGCGTATCGGCAACGTGATCGAACCGCATGAGTACGTGAATTTCCCTGCCTATCTGGATGATCCGATGTGCCGCAAGCGCAACGCCTGGAGCTATATCGACGCCCGCGATCTGGGCGAGATCGTACACCTGTGTCTGGAAAAAGACGGACTCGGCTATCAGGTGTTCAACGCAGTGAACGACACCATCACCGCTGATCTGCCGACCGCGGAGTTTCTGGCGAAATACTGCCCTGACATCAAGATTGCCCGTCCGATGGGGAAAGACGAGGCGCCGCTCTCGAACCGCAAAATCCGTGAAGTCCTGGGCTTCAAGGAAGCGCACCCTTGGCGCAATTACGTTAAACGATAAGCAATGGCAAAGGGGTGGCCTGCCACCCCTTTCTCCGCTAGAATCGACTGTCAATCCAGTACCGACCATGGCATGAAACTTGTTGTGACACCGTAAGATTTTAGTCTCCGTGAAAGGAAACCGAAGTTGGGCAAGACAAAACAACGACTGCCAGACAAGAAAAGCAAAGTCACCGTTCGCGAGGTCGCGCTCCACGCGGATGTGAGTGAATCCACGGTGTCCCGCATTATGCGGAATCAGGGTTTGGTGAAGGAAGCGACAAGAGAAAAGGTCATGGCGACGGTACGGGAACTCGGCTATGTTCCGAACCGGATCGCCGGGTCGTTGGCCTCGCTGGATTCACATCTGGTTGGGGTTGTGGTTCCATCCCTGTCGAATATTGTGTTTCCCGAAGTCTTGCAGGGCATCAATGCCGGCCTGAAAGAGACAAATTTTCAAGCGGTCATAAGCGTCAACGACTACGACATCGACCGCGAGGAATCGCTGGTGCGCGGTATTCTGGCGTGGCAGCCGGCGGCGATCCTGATCACGGGCTTCGACCATACAATGGCGACGCGCCGGATGCTTGACCAAAGCGGAGTGCGGGTGGTCGAGATGATGGATGTGGACAGTGCGCCGATCGATATTGCGGTTGGCATGTCGCATCGCCGTGCCGGATTTGCGGCGGGTCAGCACCTGATTTCGCGCGGATACCGCCGCTTCGGGTATGTCGGTCACGACTGGACGGCAGACCGGCGTGCGCGGCTGCGTTATGACGGGCTGTGCGAAGCTCTGGGCGAGGCAGGCCTGTCCATTGTGGCGCACAGCATATGTGAAGGGCACAGTTCCGTTGCCATGGGGTGTTCCCACACAGAGCAGATTCGCGCGAAGGCCAAGGTTGATGTCGTGGTCTACTCCAACGACGACATGGCGGTGGGCGGAGTGTTCCATTGTCTGGGCGCGGGAATATCGCTGCCGGAGCAACTGGCGATTTTCGGCTTCAACGGGCTGGATATCGGTCGCGAATTGCCTCAACCGCTTTCAACCATACGGTCAAACCGGTTCATGATCGGCCAAAAGGCGATCGAAGCGATCCTTCAGACCCCTGATCGCCCCGATGGTCCTACGGTCTTCGACACCGGTTTCGAGATTTTCAACGGGGCTACGGCCTGAGCCGGCCCTTGGGTAAAAAAGGATTCTAATCATGCATCATGCCATCACAAAAGGTTCAGTCGCCGTCGTAACAGGGGGAGCGTCCGGTATCGGACTAGCCGCGGCGCATCATTTGGCCGGGAGCGGTCTGCGTGTTTGCCTTGCCGATCTCGGCGGCGAACGTTTGGAGGCCGCGCGTCAGGAACTGTTGGCGGCCGGGGCCGCGCCGAAGGATGTGATCGCGGTTGCCACGGATGTGGGCGACAAGGCGCAGTTGCAGGCCTTGGCGGATCAT
>NZ_JBVCWP010000329.1:0-3963 GCF_057460485.1 Boseongicola sp. | reverse complement strand
CGATAAAATCTAAAGGAACGTGGCTCAATTGGTCTGTCTGGGCCGGTGATGTTCAGCCAAAAAGCCGGGTCTAACCTGCAGCCGAACCCGAAATAGCGATCAGGCCGCACGACAGATCACCGAGTACCAGCACAGCTTGTCCAAGAGCCTTGATCGGCACGCAAAACCGGTACAAACTGGAAAGAACGGCATTCTACTTGGGGAATGTTGGATAAGATTTTTGGGGGATATACAATGAATAATTCTGCTGTGATTGGAATAATCGCGCTTGCGTTGTCACTTGTCGGCCAACCTTTACTTGCTGATTCACACGCGATGTCGACGGAGGAAGTTCTCAACCACCACTTGACTGCATTTGGCACGGGGGACCTGGAGGGTATGCTATCCGATTACACGGATGAGTCCGTGCTAATACTGCCAGATGTGATGATGACCGGCCCAGATGAGATGAAGCCCGCATTCGAGGCATTCATTGCTGAGTTCTCGCAAGAAGGCACTGAATTCAATTTGACCCACACAAACGTTCACAACAATGTCGCGCATATCGTTTGGACCGCTGAAACGCCCGACAATTCTTATCAGTTCGCGACAGATACCTTCGTGATCGAAGACGGTAAGATATTGTCTCAAACATTGACTATGGTGGTTGTACCAAAGTAGCGGCGGCTCCGTCCGCAGTCCGGACCTTCGTAAGAATCCGACTTAAGGACATGCGGCATGGTTCACAATCGTGCGATCCATCGAGGGGCGATTCCCAAAGCACATCGCGTAGGCGGTTGAGAAATGCGCCGAACTTGAAAAGCCGGTCGCCTCGGAGATGGAGGCCACACTCATCGCCGATCCCTGCACCAATCGCCGCGCAATACCGAGCCGCATCCGACGGTAGTAGTTCATCGCGCTGACGCCGAGAACCTGCGCGAAGATACGGTTCAACTGACGCTCGCTGATGCCCGCGATCAACGCAAGCTGTTGGAGCGAAAGGGGGTCGCCGATGTGGTCTTGCATCGCCGCGATGACAGGTTGGATATGCGGGGACCGGGTGGTTTCGCCAGCAAGGACGCCCGACCTTTGCGGGCTTGCCGCCGCGCGGATTTCGGTGTGCAAAAACCAGTCGCTGACAAGGCGCGCAAAGTCAGCGCCGTGACGGTCGGACAGCAGCGCGTGGATGAAATCCAAAGGCGCGGTTCCGCCACCACAAGTCACCCGGTCGCGGTCTATAATGTAAAGGCGCCGTTCGATCATCAGGTCGGGAAAGCGGCCCGCAAGCTCTGCCGCGTGTTCCCAATGGACGGTCATCCGACGCCCGTCCATCAGGCCCGCCCGCGCCAGAAGAACCGGCCCGCCCGACACGCCGCCGACGCGCAATCCCGCCCGCGCGCGACGTTTCAACCATTCAAAAAGCACCTTGTCGTTTAGCGCAAAAGGATCGCCGCCAGCGATGACAAGCAAAAGATCAAGCGGCTCGGTCGAACCGATGGGGACGCAGTTCGAAATTGCCGCCTCTCCGGAACTTTTGGCGGGCGTTTTGTGGGCGAAATGCACAATGTCATAAAGCCGCTTTCCGGACAGCAGATTAGCTGCGCGCAGCGGGTCGGCGACGCTGGCATAAGACATGATCGCAAAGCCCGGCACCGGAACAATACCAATTCGGAAGGGTCGCGTGTCAGCGTCCTGATTTAATATAGAAACGGCTGGTTTTTGCATCCCAACAAACCATGCATCGCAATAGGCTTACGTGTCAATTAGCGCGGCGGACAGGCGATGCGATACAACGCACTTACCATTCTGAAACAGGGCCTGACGGGCAACAAAGGCTGGGCGCCTGCCTGGCGCGAGCCTGACCCTAAGCCCGAATACGACATCATCATTGTTGGCGGTGGCGGGCATGGGTTGGCGACGGCGTACTACCTGTCGAACAAGTTCGGCATGAAGAACATCGCCGTGGTCGAGAAGGGCTGGATTGGGTCCGGAAATGTCGGGCGCAATACCACACTTATTCGCTCAAATTATCTGCTGGAAGGCAACCAGCCGTTTTACGAGCTTTCAATGCAGTTGTGGGAAGGTCTTGAGCAGGACTTCAACTATAACGCCATGGTCAGCCAGCGCGGCATCCTGAACCTGTACCACTCGGACAGCCAGCGCGACGCCTTTGCACGGCGCGGCAATGCAATGCACCTGACTGGCTCGGGTGGCGTTATGCTGAGCGAGGCAGAAATCCGCGAAAAATGCCCCTACCTTGATTTTGACAACGCGCGCTTCCCGATCAAGGGCGCACTCTGGCAGCAACGCGGCGGGACGGTGCGCCATGACGCCGTTGCCTGGGGGTTTGCGCGCGGCGCAGACATGAAAGGCGTCGATATCCTGCAAAACTGCGAAGTCACCGGCTTTCAGATCGACAATGGCGTTTGCAAAGGGGTTGAAACCTCGCGCGGCACTATTCGCGCCAAAAAGGTCGCGGTCTGTGTCGCCGGATCATCCGGCCGCGTGATGTCTATGGCCGGCATGCGTCTGCCGATTGAAAGCCACGTCCTGCAAGCCTTTGTTTCTGAGGGCCTTAAACCCACCCTGCCAGGCGTCATCACTTTCGGCGCGGGCCACTTTTACGTCAGCCAATCCGACAAGGGCGGGCTAGTCTTCGGCGGCGATATCGACGGCTACAACACCTATGCCCAACGCGGAAACCTGCCCGTGGTCGAGGACGTCTGCGAAGGCGGCATGGCATTGATGCCCATGATTGGACGCGCGCGGCTTTTGCGGATGTGGGGCGGCTTGATGGACATGTCGATGGATGGATCACCCTTCATCGACCGTACGCATATCGGCGGGCTCTATTTCAACGGCGGCTGGTGTTACGGCGGATTCAAGGCGACGCCAGCGTCCGGCTTTTGCTACGCGCATTTACTCGCCAAGGATGCGCCGCACCCGGTGGCGACCCAGCTTCGTCTTGATCGGTTCCGGCGCGGCGCACCAATCGACGAAAAGGGCGCAGGCCCCCAACCGAATTTGCACTGAGGAGGCTATTCATGATCATTAAGCACCCCCTTCTCGGCCCCCGCGATGCCGCAGAATTTGTCTATCTTGGCGACGCCAATATGATCAAGCGTCCCGAAGGCTTCGGCGAAAATGTCGAGGAGGCTATGTATGAGCATGTCTACCTGCGCGACAATCCCGCAGGCGAACATCATGAGCTTTGGTATCACGAACAGGGGGATCGCTCGTGGCTTGTGGTGACCCGCAACACGCTGACGCACGAGATCAGTTCGGTGGAATTGGCCCGCGATGTGGCCCGCCGCAAAGGACGTTCAAAATGAGCCAGTCCAATCGCATTGACGGCGGCCAGATCGACCGGTCGCGCACGCTGAAATTCCAGTTCAATGAGCGCTGGTTAACTGCCCATCCCGGCGACACGTTGGCCTCGGCCTTGCTGGCGAACGCTGTGCGCCTTGTGGGCCGGTCGTTCAAATACCACCGTCCCCGCGGGATATTCTCGGCCGGGTCAGAAGAACCGAGCGCGCTTGTACACTTGCGAAAAGGTGCGGCGTTGGAACCCAACACCCGCGCCACCACGATCGAGATGTTCGAGGGGCTTTCCGCGACCAGTCAAAACCATCGCGGGTCGCTTGAGCACGACATTCTCGCGGTCAATGATTTGTTATCGCCATTTTTAAGTGCCGGTTTTTATTACAAAACCTTCATGTGGCCAAAGGCATTCTGGGAAAAGCTTTACGAACCCATCATTCGCTCTGCTGCGGGTCTTGGGAAGCTTTCTGGCATGGAAGACCCCGACACCTATGACCACGGATACCTCCACTGCGATGTGGTGATTATCGGCGCGGGACCAGCGGGATTGGCCGCCGCATTGGCTGCCGGTCGTGTGGGACTGCGGGTTATACTGGCCGACGAAGACTTCCGCATGGGCGGACGTCTGAACGCGGAAACCTACGCGGTTGACGGCATGGACGG
>NZ_JBVCWP010000328.1:0-3987 GCF_057460485.1 Boseongicola sp. | reverse complement strand
CCTAACAAATCGGGCACTCTAAAAGCCAGAACTTCCGAAGATGGGGTCGTGGCGCCCTCGGATAGAACAACTTCAACACCGCTTGCGCCAAGCCGGGCTTCGCGGATCATTTCGTAGTGGTCGAAAGATTTCGGACTCGTGACCTCACCGTTATTCACGCTTTCTAACTCGGAAACATATGCGCCATTTGCAAGCGGAGACCCATCCGCGCCGATACCATCCCAAAGACTTAGGTCGCCGTTCAGGGGAAGACCTTAGCTGGTAAGAAAATCTCTTCGGCCACTGATAACCCTTTGCTTCTCCTTTGTGGCGCCAAGGAGCCGTATCAACGGAAAGAAGGATGCCCATGCCGCTACAGCATCGGCATGGGCATCCTTCCAGGCACACTCATGGTGGCCTGCAGCGATAACCTTTTTTTCCCTAACAATCATCGGCGCATTGGACCCTGCGGACATAATCCACCCCACGTACGCCCCCGAAATCGATCTATCCCAAAGCCTTGAGCAAGCGGTCAATCGCCCGAAAGCTTTCCAAGCCAACATGACACATTTTTGCTGACCCTCTGGAAACCTATTCATCTTTGGATTACGCGAATAAGAACAAATTATCAAAGGATAGGTGCCGTGACCAAACCCAAGCTGCGCTCGCAAGAATGGTTCAACAATCCTGACAATCAGGAGATGACCGCGCTCTACCTTGAACGCTACCTGAACTATGGCCTTACCCGAGAAGAACTTCAGTCCGGCAAGCCGATCATCGGTATCGCACAGACGGGTAGTGATCTTAGCCCCTGTAACCGCCATCATATCGAGCTTTCCAAACGTGTGCGGGACGGCGTCATCGCTGCGGGTGGCACAGTCATCGAAATCCCAGTTCACCCGATACAAGAGACCGGAAAACGCCCGACCGCGTCACTTGACCGTAACCTTGCTTATCTGTCCCTTGTCGAAACACTCTATGGTTACCCGATCGACGGCGTCGTCCTAAATATCGGCTGTGACAAAACTACGCCTGCGCTTCTCATGGCGGCCGCAACCGTCAACATCCCTGCCATTGCACTCTCTGTCGGTCCGATGTTGAACGGGTGGTTCCAGGGAAAGCGGACTGGCTCGGGAACGATCGTCTGGAAAGCTCGCGAAATGCAGGCCGCTGGCGAGATTGACGACGATGGCTTTATGGATCTGGTCGCGTCTTCCACCCCGTCCGTTGGCTACTGCAACACCATGGGTACCGCGAGCACGATGAACTCCCTCGCTGAAGCGCTGGGCATGCAACTTCCCGGCTCCGCGGCGATCCCTGCCCCATACCGTGAACGTGGTCAAATCAGCTATCAAACCGGGCAGCGAATTATCGAGATGGTCAATTCAGACCGCCGGCCCTCCGACGTTATGACACGTGAAGCCTTCGAAAATGCAGTGGTTGTCAATTCAGCAATCGGCGGGTCGACCAACGCCCCTATCCACCTCAATGCCATTGCGCGACACCTTGGCGTGCCGCTCGACAATGACGACTGGCAGGCGCTTGGGCACAAGGTGCCACTGCTCGTAAATCTGCAGCCGGCTGGCGAGTATCTGGGCGAGGACTACCACCGGGCAGGCGGAGTTCCGGCTGTCATTGGTGAATTGCTGGAGGCCGGACTTCTGCCACATCCTGACGCTGTGACGGTAAACGGCAAGACCATGCGAGAAAACTGTGGGGGCGTCAGAAGCGACAATATAGATGTCATTAAGTCTGCCTCTGCACCAATGCTGAATGACGCGGGCTTCATCAATCTCAAGGGTAATCTTTTTGACAGCGCCATCATGAAGACGAGCGTGATCTCCAAGGAGTTCCGGGACCGCTACCTGTCGAACCCCGATCAACCCAACGCGTTTGAGGGCCGTGCTATCGTTTTCGACGGCCCGGAAGATTACCACAGGCGGATCGATGACGAGTCACTCGGCATCGACGAATACTGTGTTCTCATCATGCGCGGCGTAGGGCCGATCGGCTACCCGGGCGCTGCAGAAGTCGTGAACATGCGCGCGCCCTCCTATCTTCTGAGGCGGGGCGTGACGGCGCTGCCTTGCATCGGCGATGGACGCCAATCCGGCACATCCGGTTCACCCTCGATCCTCAATGCCTCGCCCGAAGCCGCAGCTGGTGGGGGTCTTGCCCTTGTTCAGACAGATGATCGCGTGCGCATTGATCTAACCGCCTGTTCTGCGGATATGCTGGTCGATGAAGCCGAGCTTGAGGCGCGTCGCGCCGCACTTCCAGATCATCCTTTCACCCCGGAAAGCCAGTCACCTTGGCAAGAGATCTTCCGCGAACGCGTCGGCCCTCTCAGCGAAGGCATGGTCCTGCGAGGCGCCACGGAATACCGCGATATTGCCAGGACAAAAGGCACGCCGCGCGACAATCACTGAATCAAGCGTGAGGGCGAAACATCACCGCCCTCAAAGCTTCAAACCACACCCCTCGAAGGCCGTGCGCGTGCGGTTCTTTTCCTCTTCGCTCAACTCCAACATCGGATGACGCACAAAGCCGCCTGCCTGTCCCAGCAGCTCTTGCCAATACTTGCCGTGCGCTGTCGGCTTACCCCCCGGCTTTGTTGAACGGATGGCCTGCCGCACAGGCTCCAGGCTGTCGCGCACCATCCGCGCCTTGTCGAACCGCCCCGAGAAAGCTAGCTCGGTATATTCGTGCATCCGTTTGTCGTTTTTTGTCTGTAGCTGATAGGGCGGCGACGAACAGAGATAGAGCTGCCAGCCCAACTCCTCGATATTGTCCAGCCAATCATCTTCAAGCGACGTGGAAACCTGTATCAAGTCTCCGACCATATGGCTCAACCGCACATACATCTCACGCGGCACTGAATATTTGATCGCAACGATGTTCGGTAATTCCGCAATCCGAGCGCATTGCTCCGGCTCCATCAAGTACCCGCTGTCGGGATGACTCCACATCGCAATCCCGATATCGAGCCGATCGCAGAGATATTTGTAGTAGTTGAATAGAACTTCATCACGATCATGACAAAAGCTCAGGACCGGCGCATGAACCACCACAAAATCGGCGTCGCAGGCTTGGGCATGAAGCCCCAATTCAAGCACGTTGCTCACATTCTGGTCCGAGATCGACATGATCGTACCGGCGCGGTCGCTGCACTCTTCCACGGCAATGGTCATATTGCGCTTGCGCTCGTCCATGGACATCGAGAAAAACTCGCCCTGTTTGCCCGCAATAAACAGGCCTTGGATATCCAGATCATCCACCCAGTGCCGGATATTCGCCCGTAATCCCTCTTCGTTGAGGGCGCCATCACCGTCAAACGGGTTCAAAGCCGCGGCCCAAATGCCTCGCATTTGGTCGCGTGCATATTCCTTTGCCTGTGCCTTGGAATACTTCATCGCTGTTTTCCCTCCTCCTTCGACCGATCCGCTCTGGCGAAATGGATAGCGCGCAACGACCCCGCCCCATACACTTGTCTGCAAAAGACAACGTCAGGATACCCATGTCCATCGCACTTATCGGCACCGGCGCCATTGCGTCATACGTCCGCGCCCAACTCAACTCAGCAGGGCTCCCGATCGCCGCGATTGTTGTGCGGCCCGGCAAGAAAAGCGATGGCCCAACGCCTCATGTCTCCACCGTTGCTGACCTACCGCGCGGCATTGAACTTTTGATCGACTGCGCCGGCCACGAAGCCCTTCGCACTCACGGCGTTGAGGCCCTGCGCGCGGGCATCGATGTCGTGACCGTCTCCATTGGGGCTCTTGCCGATGCCAAACTTGAAGCGGAACTCGGCGACGCTGCGCAGAAAGGCGAGACTGTGCTGCATCTGGCAAGCGGCGCAATCGGCGCGCTTGACGCTTTGCGGGCAGGCCGTGTCGGAACACTCGATAAGGTCACCTACACAGGACGCAAACCACCGAAAGGCTGGATGGGATCTCCTGCAGAAGACAAGCTTGATCTCGCCAACCTGTCCGAAGCCGCAACTCATTT
>NZ_JBVCWP010000327.1:0-4020 GCF_057460485.1 Boseongicola sp. | reverse complement strand
TTGGTCAAGGCGCCATTCTTCGTGCAATCCGTGTTCGGTCTGCTGGGGGGCATCGGCGGGCATCCCGAAGATGTGATGCATATGAAGCGCACGGCAGACCGGCTTTTTGGCGACGATTACCGCTGGTCGGTGCTGGGGGCAGGGGCGAACCAGTTCCGGATTGCCGCCCAGGCCGCCACGCTTGGCGGAAACGTGCGGGTCGGCCTCGAAGACAGCCTTTGGGCGGGTCGCGGCGAACTCGCGACGTCGAATGCCGTTCAGGTCAGAAAGGTCCGCGGCATCATTGAAGGGCTGGGCCTTCAGATCGCGACACCGGACGAGGCGCGACAAATTCTGGGCCTGAAGGGTGGCGATCAGGTCGCGTTTTGAGATGATTCTGGACTGAGCAGCCGATGTCCAACTCTGCCTTGGTTTACAGACCAGGCCAAGGAGCCTTCGGGGGATGACCTGATGAAAGAAGCGTTATCGCCCGAGGCGGCCGCTGAACTTATTCCGGATGGAGCCAGGATAATGATTGGCGGGTTCATGGGGGTTGGCGCCCCCAGGCGGATGATTGACGCTCTGGTGATCTCTGGAACAACAGACCTTAGGTTAACCGCGAACGTTACCGCTATGCGCGGGCAGGGCACCGGAAACCTCATCGCCGCCCGCGCGATAAGGCGTCTTAGTGTTTCACACATCGGGCCAAACCCGGAAACGCAACGGCAAATGAATGACGGCAGCCTTGACGCGGATTTGATGCCGCCGGGCACGCTTATCGAATGTATCCGCGCCAGGAGAATGAGGCCCGGCGCCTTTGTCACGCCCGCGGGATTGGGAGCAGGGCAAGCAGATACCGGAGATCGACAGCAAACGGCATTTGACGAACGGCATCGGAAAGATCGTCAGAGAATGCAGCCTGCCACTGACGTCAAGCAGACCGATGGACCTCTTGGTCACGGATTTGGCCGTATTCGAGGTCGTCCGATCCCGTCTGATCCGGAAGGAAATTGCCCCTAATTTGACGCTTGAAGACTTACGGAAGGCGACGGAGGCTCGATTTGAAGTGGGTGCTGAACTGATGACGATGGCTTGAGCGCGTACCAGGAGAAGGAAAGGGAATATATATGGCCAAGATTGCTACAATCGGATGTGGGTTGATCGGACAGGGCTGGGCGACCGTGTTTGCCCAGGCGGGTTTTGACGTTGCGATGTATGACGCCTCGGCCGAGGCTGCGGAGCGCGCGCTAGAGACCATGGCAAGCCGGATATCCGATCTCGTCGAATTCGAGCTGGTCACCGCGGCGGACGCCCCCCGGATATTGCAGCGGATCACTGTCGCGCCGAGCCTTGAGGACGCACTCAATGACGCCGTCTACATCCAGGAAAGCGGTCCTGAACACCTCGGTGTGAAACGCGAAATCACGCAGATGCTGGACGCCATCGCGGCGCCGGACGTCCCGATTGGCAGCTCCACCTCCGGCATTTCGGCATCGCGATATTGCAAGGAGATAGCAGGGCGACATCGCTGCCTTGTCGTGCATCCGATCAATCCGCCGCACCTTATCCCAGCAGTTGAAATCGTGCCGACCCCGTGGACCGATCCGGATATCGTCTCCAAGGTGAATGCATTGATGATTGAGTGCCGCCGCGAAACCATCGTTCTGAGCGAGGAGATCGACGGCTTTGTTGTCAACCGCCTGCAAGGCGCGCTTCTTGAAGAGGCCTTCAAGCTAGTGGGGAGTGGCATCGTCTCGGCGGCAGACCTGGACAAGGCCATTTGCGACGGGCTCGGGCTGCGTTGGTCATTCATGGGGCCGATGCAGACGATACACCTCAACGCCCCGGAAGGCGTCGCTCAATATGTTGAAAGATATGGAGAAATGTACCGTAGTTTCGGCGTCGGCCCCTCCGATTCAGTCGACTGGAAGGACGTCGCCAATGAAAAGCTCGGGCCCGAATTCGAAGAGCGCATTCCTACTTCAGACATCCCCGACGCCCAAGCCGCCCGCGACCGAAAGTTGATGGCCCTGCTGCGCCACAAGGCGCAGACCCGCTCGGAAACGCCGCCCGTTTCCCCCGTAACTCAGGAGTAAAGACCCATGTCCAGCCCCCAGATCCTAACCCTGTCTCCCACAGATAATATCGCCGTGGCCTTGCGTCAGATTGACGTTGGCGCACCGCTTGCGTCTTCCGGCATGACTGCCGCGGACAAGATACCTTCGGGACACAAGGTGGCGCTGGCTGAAATCAGTGCGGGTCAGCAGATCATCAAATATGGCCGCGTCATCGGTGTCGCGACGCAGGACATTCCGAGCGGCGCCCATGTTCACGTGCACAATGTTGCGATGACAAGCTTTCACCGGAACGAGAAGTTCGGCGAGAATGCAAAGGAGACGGGGATTCTGCCGTTGTCCGAGAGGGCGACATTTGAAGGATATCGCCGTGACAGTGGCGCCGTGGGGACCCGGAACTACGTCGGTATCGTCACATCCGTCAATTGTTCGGCCTCTGCGGCGAAGCTCCTGGCCAAAGAGGCCGAGCGATCGGGACTTCTGGATAGTTTCCCCGGTGTCGATGGGATCGTCCCAATCGTTCACGGTGCCGGGTGCTGTATCGGAACGGATGATGAGGCCTTCCGCAAATTGCAACGCGCCATTTGGGGGTATGCCACACACCCGAATTTCGCCTCCGTCCTGATGCTTGGTCTTGGCTGCGAGGCCAACCAGATCCCGCTGATGCTCGAAGCCTACGGTCGGCCTGATGACAAAAGCTTTCAATACTACACGCTGCAAAGCGCGGGTGGCACACGAAAATCTATCGAGAAAGGTCTGCAGTGGCTTGAGACCGCTTTGGCGCAAGCCGCCGAGGCAAAGCGCGAAACAATTGATGCATCGCACCTCAGCGTGGCACTGCAATGCGGCGGTTCAGACGGCTATTCCGGAATAACGGCGAACCCCGCTCTTGGCCATGCAGTCGACTTGTTGGTCATGAACGGTGGGACGGCGGCACTTGCTGAAACGCCCGAGATTTACGGGGCAGAAAACCTTCTGACGGATCGCGCTGCCTCGTCTGAAGTTGGCCAGAAATTGGTTGATTTGCTGGAGTGGTGGGAAGACTACGCTGCCAAACACGGTTCTGAAATGAACAACAACCCGACTCCCGGTAACAAGATGGGTGGCCTTACCACAATCCTGGAGAAATCCCTCGGTGCGGTTGCGAAGGCCGGCAGCACGAATTTGAACGGCGTCTATCAGTATGGTGAAAAGATCACGGCGAAGGGGTTGGTTTTTGTAGATAGCCCCGGATACGATCCGGTCTCTCTTACTGGAGAGGTCGCCTCTGGATGCAATATGATCTGTTTTACGACAGGCCGCGGTTCCTGCTATGGCAACAAGCCCGTCCCTTCGATCAAGATCGCCTCTAACAGCGCGATGTATCATCGCATGCAAGACGATATGGATATAAACTGCGGCACGATTGCGGAAGGCAGCGAAACCGTGGCTGAAGCGGGCAAACGGATTTTCGACGCTATTCTGGCCAACGCCTCGGGCCAAAAGACCAAGTCCGAAGAGCTGGATATCGGCGATGCAGAATTCGCACCTTGGCAAACATACGCTCAGATGTAATCGGACGGCGTTTGGCAGTTTGGACCTGATAGTGGGAATAATTCCTTGAAGAACGGTAAGCGTTTCCTGGCCCGCACCTTTCCAATTCTGACCTGACCTGAGATTTCGCACCTGACGGAGATTAGGGCAGGAGTTTCGCGATGGCGACTACGGTGGGGTTTCTCAGGGGCTACGGTGTGGACATACGGACCAATGGTCAGCGACGCTGGCCGGATGAGGTCAAGGCGCGGATCGTGGCTGAGAGCTTGAAGCCCGGGGCGACGGTGAACGGGGTTTCTGCGCGGTATGGGCTTCGGGCAAACCATCTGTCGGAATGGCGCAGTCGGGCGCGTGACGGCAGGTTGGTTTCACCCGCAGTTGAAGAGGCCGACTTTTGTTTTGCGCCGATCGTGGTGTCGGATGATGGCGGCGA
>NZ_JBVCWP010000326.1:0-4023 GCF_057460485.1 Boseongicola sp. | reverse complement strand
TGAAAACAATGTTCCGAATGAACATCGATGCCGTGACAGAAATTGCGAAGGCCGTCTGCCTTCCGATCCCTGTTACTCAGGAAATTATCGACATGGCCCGTGAACAGCGCATGCTCGAAGCAACGGGTACGCTGCACGCTAACTCAGGTGGCGCAATGGGGTATCAACTCACTGACGTCGGCAAAGCCCGGGCGCTCGATGCCTTGGCCCAATCAGAATACTACGGCGCTATGCCGGTGCCCTTGGATGTCTACTCTGAACAGGTCAAACGCCAGTCGATCCGCAATATTCAGGTCACTCGGGACCAGTTGAACGGCGCCATGGGCCACTTGATCCTACCTGAAGAACTGCTCGACCATCTCGGTCCCGCAGTCAGCGCGGGTCGTTCGGTTTTGATGTATGGCCCTCCTGGAAACGGTAAGTCCTCGATCTCGAACGGCGTTCGCGACGCCTTGGGCTACAAAATATACGTGCCGCGCGCCATTGAATATTCCGGTCAGGTGATCACGGTGTATGATCCGATTGTCCACACTGCCGCGCAAGAACAGGTCGATGATCCAAACGCGCTCCGCAGGGCTTCCGGGCGCTATGACACGCGATACGTGCTTTGTGATCGTCCTACGGTGATCACTGGTGGTGAGTTGTCGCTCTCGATGCTTGACCTTATCTATAATCCCACCGCTCGCACCTATCAGGCACCGCTACAACTTAAATCTACCGGCGGCGTCTTTATCGTGGACGACCTTGGCCGTCAGGAAGAGCCGCCGCAGGCGCTGGTGAACCGCTGGATTGTCCCCCTGGAAGAAAACAAGGATATCCTTTCGCTTCAATCAGGCGAGAAGTTCGAGGTCCCCTTCGACACTCTTGTGATTTTCTCAACCAACTTCCACCCAAACGAAATCTTCGACAAAGCGGCCCTGCGCCGGATCTTTTTCAAGATCAAAATTGATGGCCCCGATCAGGAAGACTACCTGAAAATCTTCGCCATGGTCGCGCGCAAGCGCAAGATGCCGCTGGACGAAGACACGCTGGTTTACCTGATCAAGCACAAATATCCGACGATCGACAATATCTATGCGAACTATCAGCCGATCTTCCTTGTGGATCAGATGATTGCTATCTGCGAATTTGAGGGCATCCCCTATCAGATGTCCCCCGAACTGATCGACCGCGCTTGGTCGAACATGTTCGTCAAAGAAGAAAAGATCATCCACTAACATCTCGGTCGCACGGGGCCTGATCCTGAGCGGCCAAACGGAGGGGCATTGCCCCCTCCCGACAACATACCCAACATTTGCATTTGATAAACGCAAAGGCTTTCCCCGGACGCGGGTTCAGCCTATTTGCGATATATGCCCGCGCTTCCCAAGAAATTTGACGACTGGTTTGCTTCGCGTGGTTGGGCAATCCACCCACATCAGTCCGAAATGGTCTCGCGATCAGAGGCGTCTTCGCTTCTTTTGATCGCACCGACCGGCGGCGGCAAAACGCTTGCGGGGTTCCTGCCTACCCTCACAGAGCTGGCGGATGGCTTGCACAGCGGTTTGCACACAATCTACGTCTCACCTCTGAAAGCGCTGGCAGCCGACATTCGCAGAAACCTTGGCACGCCCATTGACGCAATGGGACTTCCGGTCCGCGTCGAAGATCGCACGGGCGACACCTCTGCGACGCGCAAAAGGCGCCAACGCGCGGATCCGCCGCATATCCTGCTGACCACGCCCGAAAGCCTTGCGTTGCTTCTCACCTACGAAGACGCCCCACGGATCTTCGCCGGTCTGTCTCGGGTGATCGTGGATGAAATTCACGCTCTTTCAGAAAATAAACGCGGCGATCAATTGATGCTCTGCCTTGCAGAGATGCAAGAGCTGGCACCAGGCATGCGTCGCGTGGGTCTTTCGGCAACGGTCGAAGACCCACGCGCTATTGCGCATTTTCTTGCGCGACATCCAAACCCCTGTCCGGTGCTATACGCCGACCCCGGTCCCGCGCCAGATATCTCGATGCTTGAAACTGAAGAGTTACCTCCGTGGTCTGGGGGCGGCGGAAAATATGCGATTCCTCGCGTGCTCGAGGAAATCAAAAACCACAAGACGACGTTGATCTTTCACAATACCCGCGCTCAGGCTGAAATATTTTTTCATGAGCTGTGGCTGGCAAACGACGACAGTTTGCCAATCGGCATCCATCACGGCAGCCTGTCACGCGAGCAACGCGAACGGGTGGAGGCCGCGATGGTCCGCGGAGATCTCCGCGCGATTGTCGCGACAGGCTCATTGGACCTTGGCATTGACTGGGGGGATGTCGATCTTGTCATTCAGATCGGCGCCCCGAAAAACGTGAAGCGTCTCGTGCAGCGGATTGGTCGCGCAAATCATACCTACAACGCGCCGTCAAAGGCGCTGGTGGTTCCCGCGAACCGATTTGAAGTTGTTGAGTGCGTTGCCGCACTTGAGGCCGTGCGCGAAGCGGACCTCGACGGCGAGCCTCGTGGTCGCGCACCACGCGATGTCTTGTGTCAACACATCTTAATCCGCGCTTGCCGAGGACCCTTCGATGCAGACGCGCTTTATCGCACATTTACCTCGACCGGCGCGTTTTCAGATCTGACACAAGACGCATTTGACCAATGCCTCGAGATGGTTGCGACAGGCGGCTATGCGCTTCGCGCTTACGACCGATGGCAACGCCTGAAGCAACGGGAAGACGGGCTTTGGCAATTGCGCGACCCGCGGGCAGCTCAACAAATCCGCATGAACTTGGGCACCATTCAGGACACTGATACGTTGAAAGTCCGGCTGAAAGGGCGCGGCGGCGGGCGCCCACTTGGGGAAATCGAGGAAGGTTTTGCCGCGACGTTGACGCCCGGCGACACGTTCCTGATCGGTGGCCGCGTGGTTCGGTACGAAGGACTGCGTGAACTGACAGTCGAGGTCTCGCGCAGAGCCAACAAGCCACCAAAAATCGCAACGTTTATGGGGACGAAATTCGCCACGTCCACCCAATTATCCGAGCGCATTCTCCGGACTTTCAAACAGGAAAGCTGGCCCGAACTTCCCTGCCATACATCTGAGTGGTTGAAGCTTCAGCGCAGGGTTTCGAAGCTGCCAAGTGCCGATCGACTGCTGATCGAAAGCTTCCCGCATGATGGGCGGCACCACACCTGCGTCTATGGCTTTGCAGGTCGTAACGCAATGCAAACACTGGGTTTATTAGTTACTGAACGCATGGAAAACGCAGGGCTTGATCCCTTGGGGTTTGTTGCCACTGACTATGCCGTTTTGATCTGGGGGCTCAATCAGGTGCCAGACCCGCACCCCCTTTTTAATGGCGAGAACTTGAGAGACGCCTTCGAAACCTGGTTGTCTGGCAACGCTGTCATGAAGCGTACTTTCCGCGCATCGGCGACTATTGCCGGGCTCTTGGAGCGCAATTGGGGACATCAACGCAGAAGCGGGCGACAGGCGAGTTTTTCGTCCGACATTCTCTATGATACTTTGACCAAATATGACCCTGATCACCTTATGCTGGACATCACACGCGACGAAGCGATGAGGGGGCTTGTGGATTTTGGGCGCATTGAAAACATGCTGGAACGCACCAACGGGCATATCGACCATCTTGTGCTTGATCGCGTCACACCACTGGCGGCGCCTTTGTTTCTTGAGGCCGGTCGCGTGCCCGTTTTTGGAGAAGGCAGGGCGCGACTGGCAGAGCAAGAAGCCGAGCGATTGATGCAGGCTGCAGGCCTTGATCACTTGCCTCAAAAGGAGAAAACTGTGCGGCACAATCCATCCTAAGCCTCGCACACAGGGCTCGTATCCAATTTAAGCGTCCCTGATTACGGTTAACGTTGGTTTATCTCTTGGCCGCATTACTTTGGCAGCCTGCGGCGTCTGCGCAGCGCTATCAAGAGGCTTGCAATCCAAACAATCACGAACCAAGAACGAAGCATGAACGCCACGATTTCATTCTGCGATGAACAAATATGTTTGCTTCCTACCGGGGCGCTCTATTGGCCTC
>NZ_JBVCWP010000325.1:0-4028 GCF_057460485.1 Boseongicola sp. | reverse complement strand
GTCAATCGAACCGCATGGGTATACTCATCCGCGTCACAAAAAAGGCCCGCAAATTGGCGGGCCTTTCGTTTCTGATTTGGTCTGCACCCTTAGTCGATCTTTGGTAGCAGTGTGTCGAGCGAAGCCTTGGCGTCGCCGTAGAACATGCGCGTGTTATCTTTGAAGAAAAGCGGGTTCTCGATGCCTGAGTACCCGGTGCCCTGCCCCCGTTTGGACACAAAAACCTGCTTGGCTTTCCAGCACTCCAGAACCGGCATTCCGGCGATGGGGCTGTTTGGATCGTCCTGTGCCGCCGGGTTCACAATGTCGTTCGAGCCGATGACAATGGCGACGTCCGTTTTGGGGAAGTCTTCGTTGATCTCGTCCATTTCCAAAACGATATCGTAGGGCACGCGGGCTTCTGCCAGAAGCACGTTCATGTGTCCCGGCAAACGACCCGCGACCGGGTGGATTGCGAACCGAACCGTCTTGCCCTGCGCGCGCAGCTTGCGGGTTAGTTCGCTGACCGATTGCTGCGCCTGCGCCACCGCCATGCCGTAGCCCGGAATGATGATGATGCTGTCGGCGTCGTTCAATGCCGATGCCACACCATCGGCGTCGATCGCGATTTGTTCACCTTCGACTGCCATCTGAGGGCCTGCTTCTCCGCCAAAGCCACCAAGGATAACGCTGACAAAGTTACGGTTCATCGCCTTACACATAATGTAGGACAGAATGGCGCCGGACGAGCCGACAAGCGCTCCCGTCACGATCAGAAGGTCATTGCCTAGCGTAAAGCCTATAGCCGCCGCTGCCCAGCCCGAGTAGCTGTTCAGCATCGACACAACGACCGGCATATCAGCGCCGCCGATACCCATGATCAGATGCCAGCCGATGAAGCCTGCAACCATGGTAACAAGCACCATGGTCCAGATACCGGCACCGGTGAAGTAGGCAAAGCCAAGGAGAAGACAGATGATCAGCGAAAGCGCATTCAGATAGTGACCCGAAATGAACCGGATCGGCGCAGTTTCATTTGGCAGCATCAGTTTCTTCGGCTTGCCATCAACTTTTCCGGCAAGTTTTCCAAACGCCACGATTGAGCCCGTGAAAGTGATCGCGCCGATGAATATCCCGAGGAAGACCTCGACCTTCAGGATCGCGACTTCGACGCCGTCTTTCTTCCACAGCTTCTCGCCAAACGCGGTAAGATCGGCGTCCGAAAGCGCGATGCCTGCAGCTTTGATCTCGCTCACAGCTGTCAGCATGATGTCCGCGTTAAGGCCGATAAAGACCGCCGCCAGACCCACGAAGGAGTGAAGCGCGGCCACAAGTTGTGGCATCTCGGTCATCTTGACGCGCTGGGCGACATAGACACCAGCGACGGCACCGACGCCGACGGTCAGAATGATCAACCAAAGATTACCGACGCCGGGCGACAGAATGGTGGCAACCATCGCCACCCCCATGCCGACGATGGCGTACCAGATCGCACGTTTCGCGCTTTCCTGGTTCCGCAGCCCGCCAAGTGCGAGAATGAAGAGAACAGAGGCCGCTATATAGGCGGCAGAGACAAGTCCGTTGGACAACATTTTCTCGCCCCCCCTTAAGATTTCTGGAACATGGCGAGCATCCGGCGTGTCACCAAAAATCCACCAAAGATGTTAATCGACGCGATCAGGATTGAGATGCCCGCAAGAAGCACCACGATGATATTGCCCGAGCCGACCTGAAGCAGTGCGCCCACCACCACGATGCCGGAAATGGCGTTTGTGATCGCCATAAGCGGCGTGTGTAGCGAATGCGCGACGCCCCAGATCACCTGAAAGCCCACGAAGCAGGCAAGCGCGAACACCACAAAGTGCTGCATGAAGCTGGCAGGCGCAAAGGCACCGATCAGAAGCATAAGCGCGCCACCGGCGGCCAGGAGAGTGACCTGTTGCTTGGTCGCTTCTTTGAAGGCCGCAGATTCCTTCGCCTTTTTCTCTTTGGGCGTCAGGTCTTTCGGTTTGTCTTTTTTCGGCTGAGCCGCGATGGCTTTCGTTTTCGGCGGCGGGGGCGGCCAAGTGATCTCGCCACCTTTGGTCACGGTCGCTCCACGGATCACATCGTCTTCCATGTTGTGCACGACCTGGCCGTCTCTTTCCGGCGTAAGATCGGTCATCATGTGACGGATGTTGTTGGAATAAAGCAGCGAGGACTGTGCTGCCATTCGGCTTGGGAAGTCTGTATAGCCAACGATAGTGACGTTGTTCTTGGTCACTATCTTGTCGTCTTTGACGGTCAATTCGCAGTTACCACCGCGTTCCGCGGCAAGGTCCACGATGACCGAGCCGGGCTTCATCATCTCGACCATTTCTTTGGTCCAAAGGATTGGTGCATCGCGGTTCGGGATCAGCGCCGTGGTGATGACGATGTCGACTTCAGGCGCCAGTTCGCGGAATTTCTTCAACTGAGCGGCTGCGAATTCCGGCGATGATACGGCGGCATAGCCACCAGTAGCTGCACCGTCCTGAGCGGATTCTTCAAAGTCGAGGTAGACAAACTCCGCGCCCATCGACTCGATTTGTTCAGCGACTTCGGGGCGCACGTCGAACGCCAGCGTGATCGCGCCAAGCGAGGTTGATGTACCGATAGCGGCAAGACCTGCGACGCCTGCGCCAACAACAAGAACCTTGGCAGGCGGCACTTTGCCAGCGGCTGTCACCTGACCGGTGAAGAACCGACCAAAGTTGTTTCCCGCTTCAATCACAGCGCGGTAGCCGGCGATATTGGCCATGGACGACAGCGCGTCCATTTTTTGTGCGCGACTGATGCGCGGGACCATGTCCATTGCGATAACGCTAGCGCCCTGCTCTTTGGCAGTATGCAAAAGCTGATCGTTGGCGGCCGGGTAGAAGAACGAAATCAGCGTCTGCCTGTCCGACAGCTTTTTGGCTTCGGCATCTGTGGGGGGGCGAACCTTGGCGACGATCTCGGCATCTTTCCAAAGGGAAGCACCAGAGACGACAGCGACGCCCGCCTCTTTGTAGGCGGCATCAGAGAAGCCCGCGGCCTCGCCGGCGCCTTTCTGGATCATACACTCATAGCCGAGTTTTTGCAGGTCCTTGGCGCTGGCTGGCGTCATCGCCACCCGTGCTTCACCGCTTGCGCTTTCTTTTGGCGCTCCGATCTTCATGGACTATCCCCTGAATTGTATTGTTGTTAGCAGACTTGTATCGTTTCATCGCGATGTCTAATCGCACCGCCAAATTTTCTCAATGCCCTAACGTCGGCAACGCCTGCGGCCCTTACAGCCAGCGCCGGGTTTGGAACATGTATGCCTCATATTGCGCGCCAAATGCGGTTGTCAGGCGGGCTTCCTCACCGGTGATGAAACGTCGGATCAGGACCCATGCAAGAACCGGAACAAGAAAAAATCCGAGCAATTTGCCCCAGATCAAGGAAAAGCCTGCGAGGATCAGGAGATCTGCAAGGTAGATCGGATTGCGCGAAAGGCGGAATATGCCGGTGGTAATGAGAGCTGAAGGGGATTGTCGCGGAAAAACCGCAGTGCGCGCCCGTGCGAACTCAACAAGCGACGCAGCGATCAAGGCGGCTGCTGAACCTAAAGCGATGAAACCGGGCACAGATGCCGTCCCCCAAGGCGCGGCAAGCGGCACATTCCATGTAAGCAGTAATGCCGCGACGGTCCAAACTGGCGGGAGATCAATCCATTTCATGGACACCACCCTAGCGTCGGAAGGTTGTTGCGGCTATGGGCTTTGCGCATGACAGATTTTGAAGCGACCCGCCGTTTCTTCCACCTTCCCAAGGGCATGATTTACCTTGATGGGAATTCGCTTGGGCCCCTCCCGAAATCCGTGCCTGCCCGACTTGAGGCGATGGCGCGCGACGAATGGGGAGAGATGCTGATTACCGGCTGGAACCGTGCGGGGTGGATGGCCATGCCACGCCGCGTTGGTGACCGCGTGGGCCGCCTGATCGGCGCGCCTGATGGCAGTGTTGTGTTGGGCGATACGTTGACGATCAAGGTGTATCAGGCGCTG
>NZ_JBVCWP010000324.1:0-4033 GCF_057460485.1 Boseongicola sp. | reverse complement strand
GCAAGAGCCTTGCCGGCTGGTCTGCGCTTATCATCAATCTTGGCATTGCCGCGCCCCTGCGCAACCCCGCATGCATTGCAGATAAGCATGTGCGCGGCAACAAGCGCGCCGACGGGCCCTGGGAGGTCTTCGACAAGCGGTACTTGCCCGAAGACACACTCGAAGGTCATCTGAACTTCGCGCTCCGGCACGAGCATATGGACCTGCTGATCTTAAGGCGGGCTTTCGATGCGGTGCCGCAGGAAGAGATCGAGGCCATTGTCCGCGCCACACCGACGGGCGCTTTTTCACGGCGCCTGTGGTTCTTCTATGAAACCCTGACAGGCCGCACGCTTAATCTGGAAGACGCCCCGACGGTTACGGCGGTTCCCGCACTTGACCCCAAGCTTCACTTCACCGGTAAGGAGCGCTTGTCGCTGCGACACCGCGTTCGCGACAACCTGCTCGGCACAGGCGCGCTGTGCCCGATCATCCGCCGCACAGAGAAGCTGGAAGAGTTGATCGCAAGCGACCTTGCCGCCCAGGCCCAAGACACAATCGGCAGAACGGGCGGTCAAGTCATCGCGCGCGCGGCGAGTTTTCTGCTGCTTGCTGACAGCCGCGCCAGTTTCGAGATTGAAGGCGAAAGGCCGCCGGTCAATAGATTGGAACGCTGGGGCCGCGCGGTTCTGGAAGCCGGCAAACGCCCGCTCAACCAAACTGAAATCTACCGCCTGCACCGCATCTTGATCGGTGATGATCGCCTGACGCCGATCGGCTACCGAGAAGAAGGCGTCTTTCTGGGCGAACGCGACCATAATAACGAACCGATCCCTGAGTTCATCGGCGCGCGCCGCGAGGACGTGTTCGAACTGATGACGGCGCTCAACGAATGTAATAACAGACTGCGGATCACGGATACCGATAATGTCGATCCTGTCCTACAGGCCGCGATCATTGCGTACGGGTTTATCTATATTCACCCGCTTGCTGACGGAAACGGCCGCTTGCATCGCTGCCTGATCCATCAGGTCCTGGCCGAGCGGAAATTCACACCGGCGGGTATGGTGTTTCCGGTGTCTTCGGTCATGCTCGACCGCATCGATGATTACCGCACCGTGCTGCAGGGTCATTCTGCCCCACTGATGGACTTCATAGATTGGCGCGCCTTACCCAATGGCAATGTCGATGTGCTGAACGACACAGCCGACCTCTATCGCTTCTTTGACTGCACAGCAGAAGCCGAGTTTCTGTATGAGTGTGTCAAACGCACGATCGAAGAGGATTTGCCGCGAGAGATTGAATATCTGAAGCGCCATGACGAAGCGATGCGCGGCATCATGAACGCCATTGAAATGTCCGATAACCTGGCTCAACAATCCATTTTTTTCATCAGAAACAATGATGGAGACTTCCCAAAGCGCCGCCGTGACCGTGAACCGTTTTCAAAGCTGACAGATGATGAGATTGCGACGATCGAAGAGATCGTCAGAGAGGCCTTTGCCGCGCAATAACCGGCATGCCGGTCATGACATGAGCCCGATGATCATCATCCCCATCATGATGCTGATCATCGTGATCACGATGGCGGTCATCGTGCCCATGGGCGCCAACGGATAAAGACGGCAATGAGCGCGCCAGCGTGCGTGTGAAGTGGTGGGCTTCAGAGCCCGGCTCATGGAGTGATATTGCAATGTCCGTGCCAGAAGCGGGCAGGCTGCCCGCAGGTGATGTTCCCGGCTCTGTCGTTCGAACGACGTACCGGCCCAAGGAGAAGTGGATCTTCTTCGGCCACTATTGGCTCACGGGCGAATTGGAACTCCAATCGCCGAACACTGGGCGGATTCAAGCGGTCATCGCAACGGTTCCGAATTGGAGATTGCGATGACGAAATAAAAGCGAGCTTCCGACCGAAGCACCCGAGACAAAATGCGTTCGCCTGGCCGTCCTAAGGTGGCACATCGAGCGCAGCAGGTTTTGTTCTGGCGATTGATTGAGCAGGGTATTTCCAGCGAAGAGGCCGCAGTTCAGGCTGGAGCGTCTGCCCCTGTTGGCAGTCGTTGGTTTCGAGAGGCCGGAGGCATGACGTCGACCGATGGCGCGATGGTGCGGGCAGCTTGAAGGCGTCGAAGGACCGTGAGCAGGCGGCGTTTCTAATTGAGGCGATGGCCGAGGACCGGCCCGACGATCTGTGCAGTGCCGACGTCAACGCAATGGAAGTTGGCCCACGCTGGCGCGAACACATTGCAAATTCGCTGAGACAGATGCAGGGCACGAAGAACATCCTGAACAACTAGGCGATGATCAGACTGATCGCTGTGATCGATGACATATTTGAAGGCGCGGATTATCCACCAGCCGCCTTGCGTCTCGATCCCTTCAGAAACGGGTTCTGTATTATTGGGAAAAAATCAGTGTTGAATGTCACTGAGAACTGACGCGGTAGAGGTCAGAATTGTCCCATCATCCAGCATGCGATTTGTGGCGACTAATTGTAATGTCTTGCGACATATGGTTTAATATAAAGTATTGATTATAATTATTTTATTGCAATAACTTGCGATGGGCTGAGACGTTATGTTAGGAGCCTCCTGCGCTACCAACACCCTCTCATGTTAACGAAGATGAACGGCGGTACCGCGCTGCGTTCACCATAGTCGTTGGCGAACAATTGCCGCTTCTCTGCCGGCGACCAAGCCGCTAAACACACTTAACACCGCTGATGTTTGGGGATGCACATGAGTCTTAGGCCGCTTGATCTTGATCCTACGAAGTGTCTGATCTCCGGGACATGGCAGTCGCCTGTCGGAGGCGAAACTCTAAACCTTGTTAACCCGTCAGATGGGACCGTTCTTTGCGATATCGCGCGTGCGGGAGTGGACGATATCGCGCTCGCAGTTGCAAGTGCCGAGGCCGCTTTGGCAGGAGATTGGGGCAGATCGACGGCCGCCGAGCGCGGGCGGGTGCTGGCCCGGATAGGGCAGCTGGTCCTTGAAAACACCGAACACCTTGCGGAACTTGAAGCCTTGGACGTCGGCAAGCCGCTGAAGCAGGCACGCGCAGATGTTCTCGCGCTGGCGCGGTATATGGAGTTCTACGCCGGTGCTGCAGACAAATTGCACGGCGCAACAATCCCTTATCTCGACGGCTACACGGTCTATACCTTGCGTGAACCGCACGGCGTGACGGGCCATATCGTGCCGTGGAACTACCCGATGCAAATCATAGGACGGTCTGTGGGCGCGGCCCTGGCGACGGGAAATGCGGCCGTTCTGAAGCCGGCAGAAGAAGCCTGCCTGACCGCGCTTGCTTTCGCGGAACTGGCGCGTCGCGCTGGTCTTCCGGACGGCGCGCTGAACGTTGTGCCAGGCCTTGGTGTCGAAGCGGGTGCGGCGTTAACGGCCCATCCCGGCGTGCGCCACCTGTCGTTCACTGGTTCGGTCGGGGTTGGCCGGTTGGTACAGACGTCGGCCGCGCAAAACCTGGTTCCGGTCACGCTTGAGCTTGGCGGTAAGTCGCCGCAGGTAGTCTTTGAAGATGCGGATCTGGAAGCGGCGCTGCCATTTTTGGTGAATGCAGGTATTCAAAACGCCGGTCAGACCTGTTCGGCATCCTCGCGGATTTTGGTGCACCGCTCCCGCTACACCGAGGTCGTCGAAAAAATGGCGGCGCGCTATGCGGCTTTGGTAGCGGGACCTGCTATGGACGATCTGGATGTGGGGCCTTTGGTGTCCAGGCGTCAAAAGGACATTGTCGAAAGTTACATTGCACAAGGCGCTGACTTGTACAGGGCCGCGACGGGGCGGATCGCAGATAATGCGCCGGACGGTGGGGCATATGTGGCACCTGTGCTTTTTGCCAACGTGCCTGCTGATCATGTTTTGGCGCGCGATGAGATTTTCGGACCCGTGCAGGTCGTCATCCCCTTTTCGGACGAGGACGAGGCCGTCACTATTGCCAATGGCACGGACTATGGGCTTGTCGCGTCGGTTTGGACACGCGATGGCGGGCGTCAGATGCGCATGGCGAAAAAGCTTCGTGCGGGTCAGGTTTT
>NZ_JBVCWP010000323.1:0-4074 GCF_057460485.1 Boseongicola sp. | reverse complement strand
TTGCGCCGGGATATCTTCTCAATCGCCACAAGCGCGAAAATCAACGCAAGGATCAGCGTCGCGATCTGCGCCGCACCGCCCGCATTGCCCGCCTCTAACCATACCGAAAACACGCCCGTCGTCAGCGTTTGCACACCGAAATAGTCGACTGTGCCAAAGTCGTTCACCGTCTCCATCATCACAATCGCCGTGCCCGCAACAATGGCGGGGCGTGCCAACGGCAACCCAACGCGCCAGAACCGCTTGAACCCGCCGGCGCCCAAGGCGCGCGCCACATCATGTGCAGCTCCAGATTGTTCGCGAAACCCCGCACGGGCCAGCAAATAGACATAAGGGTACAGTGACGCCGCCAACACAAAGATCGCCCCCGACCGCGAGCGAATATCAGGAAAAAGGTAGTCCTGCGCGCTTTGCCAGCCGAACACACCGCGCAAAGCCGTCTGCACCGGCCCCGAAAAATCAAGGAAATCGACCAGGGCGTAGGCCCCAAGAAACCCCGGCACGGCCAGCGGCATCAAAAGCGCCCATTCCAACCAACGCCGCCCCGGAAAACGATACATCACCACCAGCCACGCCGTCACCGTCCCGACCAGCGTCGCCGCAATCGCAACCGACACCATCACGACGAGCGTATTGCCCAGATAACGCGGCAAGGTCGTCGCGATCAGATGCGGCCAGATGTTCTCGACGGGGTTGGCGGCAATCCACAAGACCGACAAGATCGGCATCACAACCAGGGCGGCAATTAACCCTGCTCCGAACGACCACGGAGACGGCCAGTTCAGAGCCATGCTGGGAAGTTGAGTCTTTTCGTCGGTCATACACGTCGGACTATCGTAATTCGCCTTTCCCTGTCCAGCGACGACCACTAGGTTTGCGGCTATACGACACGTGTAAACCCAAGGCCCCACAAACCCCCATGGAAATCCTCTTTCATCTGGGCGCACACTGCACCGACGACGGCCTCTTGATCCGCTCGATCCTGCGTAACCGCGCGCGTCTTGCGACAGACGGCATCATCGTGCCGGGTCCGGGGCGCTACCGCGAATTGCTGGGCAGCGTATCCACCACCTTGCGCGGCAAGCCTGCAAGCCAAGACACCGAAGCGATGCTACTGGAAGCCATCAACGACGACGACACTGCCGAGCGGATCATTCTGTCAAACGACAGCTTCCTGTGCCGCCACAAAGTCGTCGTCGGCGCAGACGGGCTTTATCCCAAGGCCAAAAAGTCAGCATGGCTGCGGCAGTGCTTCCCCTCGCACAACGTCCACTTCGCGCTTGGCCTGCGCAATCCAGCGACCTTTATGCCAGCCCTTTTGCGCACCCTCAAAGACGAGGACCGCGCAGCCTGCCTTGATGTGCTGGATCTGGGTCAATTGTCCTGGGCTGATGTTGTCGCTGAAATTGTCGAAGCCAACCCCGAGGCGACCCTCACCGTCTGGGCGCACGAAGACACGCCCTTCATCTGGTCGGAAATCATCCGCGAGATCACTACTCACGACCCCTATATGACCTTGGACGGAGCCGACGATATGTTAGCGCAAATTCTGTCCACGGACGGCATGACAAGGCTTCACAGGCTCCTTGCAAGTCATCCCGACATCACCGAAGCCCGCCGCCGCAAGACAATCGCGGCGTTTCTGGAAACTCATGCGATGGTAGACGAAATTGAGGAGGAAATAGACTTGCCGGGCTGGACACTTGAAACCATTGCCGACCTCACCGCCGCCTATGACGACGAGGTCGGCCGCATCAAAGCCATGCCTCGTGTGATCTGGCTGGAGCCGTGACGACCCCGCCCGCATCACATCCCCAGCGCTTCCTTGTACATATCAAGAACCGCTTCTTCTTCGGCGAGGTCCTCTTTGTCGCGCTTTCTCATAGCGATGACCTTGCGCATGACCTTCGTGTCATACCCACGGCCTTTGGCCTCGGCCATCACTTCTTTTTGCTGATCGGCGATGTCTTTTTTCTCTGAATCGAGGCGCTCGAGACGCTCGATAAACTGACGCAATTCGTCGGCGGTGACGCGGTAGCTTTGCTCGGTGACCTGATCGTCCATTTGGACCTCGCTGTTTTGACGGAACCGATGCCTACCCGCGCCATCGCGCGGCAGCAAGCCCTTGCAGCATGCCTGTTGGTCGATTATGCGCGATGCTCGCGCAAACTGCTCAAAAGGATGTCACATGGAATCCCTGATCTGGATCGGGGCACTCTTCGCCCTCGTCGGTGTCGTTGGTCTTGGCTGGTGCATCTTGATCGCTTGGAAAGCCCGTCGCGAGGGGCTTGATGACGAGGCCATGAAAGTGCGTCTACAAAAAGTCGTCGCAATGAACCTTGGTGCATTGGCCGTGTCATCCATCGGATTGATGATGGTGATCCTCGGAATTTTCTTTAGCTAGCGGTCAAGCGCCGCAAAGCTCTGCCCGGCCCGTATCAGGTCCTTGAAAATCGGAGACGGCGGCGAAATCCGTGGGCTCTGCTCAGCCATGTCAGTCAAAAGCGACTGTACTTGCTCCAAACCGATAAGATCGGCAGCAAACATCACACCTCCGGTGCGCCGCGCAAAGCCCAAGCCATGGATGGACACCATATCAATGTCTGAAGGCCTGCGCGCTGTACCATCCGCCAACGCCTGAGCGCCCGCTCCGGCCATCGCCGCAACACAGCGAAGACGTATCTCGCCGTCCGACAGCGTCCGCGCGCGTTTGCCCTTGCTATTCCGCACCGCGTCAATGAACTCCGTCACATCCGCGTCCTCAACGCCTTTACGCCCCTGCTGGCTATAGGCATAAAATCCGCGACTGTTCACACGTCCATGACGCCCCGCTTCAACAAGCCCAGCGGTCAGATCGACCTCGTCCGGATTGCGGGACCGCGTGCGCGTCAAGCCTTCGCTGTCGCGCCACGTGAATGATCCAAGCGGCAGGCCCCAGTCCCGCAACGCCGCATCCACCTGAGAAATCCGAGCGCCGTCTTCCGCACATAGGTCCGCCGCCGCATGCAATGCCTCGGCGAGCCGCTGTCCGATCCCAACCGGACCCGGCCCCGTTTCTACGATCAGCCGATCCAATTTGCGCGCCAAAGCCCGCACCGTTGCAATGGCGCGCGGAGACGACTCGGCACTGGGAATAATCTCAGCCATCCGGTTACGATGCATCCCCGGATACAGACGGAACCCAACCACTTCCGAAGGCCGTCGAGTGGCGGTCGCAAGCGTCGCCACATCGACGTGCTCAGACCCGGTCGCCAAAACAGCGCCCGCCTTCAACACGGCATCCAGCTCCGAAATCAATTCTTTTGACACCGACGGTCCGGGATCAATAACCACATCCGCGTCCGCCAACGTCCGAAACCCGCATACCGCATTCATCCGGTCCAATGTCGCCTCAACCGCTTCGTCCTGCATCTTACCGGACGCCACGCGTGCGTCGTAATGCTCGATGATCCGCATTACGCCGGCTTCCAACACCTCGTCGTTGCGTTCGGCCACGGTGACTGAGAACCCAGCGTCCAGACAAGCGACCGCAATCTCGCTGCCAATCCCGTTACCGCCGATCAACGCGATAGAGCCCAACGACCGTGACGGCGTCCGGCCAACCACGGCAGATGCCGCAACCAATCGCCGATCCGCTGCAAAAACATGGCGAAGCGCGCGCGAATGATCCGATGTAACCAGATCTTCAAACGCCGCAATCTCAAGTCCGCGCCCGATCTCATAGGGCAACAAAAGTGCTGCCTCAACGCACTCGATCAATCGCAACGGCGCATCCAAAGGCGAGGCTTCTGCAATGCGGCGATGCTCGGCCACCGCTTCCAGAAACGCCCGTCCCTCGCCAAGACGATCCCGGCGCACAGAACTGCGCAACAAGGGTTCATCGCTGTCCGCCCGCGCTCGCGCCGCGTCAATTGCCGCCGCCAAAACATCGCCGTCTTCAAGTCGATCGACCAGACCAAGCTTACGCGCTGAGGTGCCATTCACAGCTCGCCCACTTAGTAACATCTTCAACGCAGCAAGCCCGCCAATCACTTTCGGCAACCGCTGCGTGCCCCCGGCCCCCGGTACAATCCC
>NZ_JBVCWP010000322.1:0-4074 GCF_057460485.1 Boseongicola sp. | reverse complement strand
GGTAGGCGGCGAAGGCGGGGCCATTCATCGCGCCCTTTATCACTCAGGGCGCGATCATCGCGTCGGCACTCAGTCCAGCGACGAAGGTCTGCGTGCCCCAGGCTCCAAACGGTGCATTCATCACCAACCGATCCCCACGCCGGGACCGCCCGCGCTGTCGCGTCAGATTGGTTTTGACGGAGGTTTCATCCGCTCCCTGACAGGCGATTGCACAACAATCTGCCGAGAAGGAATGAACACAAGCCGTTGTGGCGCTGCGCGCATCGCTGGCATGCGGCGCTGCTCCCTTTCGACACGTCGCCGCTTTACATGAGCACGAAGGCGTTCGGTCGCGACCAGTGTCTTTATTTATATGTGTAGCCGAGCTTGCAGAGGAATTTTCCGATGGAATTGCGGTGCGCCCGCACGCCCGTCGCATCCAGCAGAGCGGCACTCAACTCCGGCATCGTGATGTCTGCAGCCTTTTCTATGATCTCTCCAAAGAACGCACGGTGCGGATCAAGTTTTCCGCTGTCTCTAGGTCGGCCTTGAACCGCAGTCTGAATCTGACCAGTGCGCCGGATTGCAAGCGCCCAACGCGCCCCGGTCGCAGGTGAAAGCTTCAAACGCAACGCCGCCGCGCGCCCACTTAACCCTTCTTCAATATATCCTTGAAACCGCGCCCGAAGCGAATCCGGCAAAGGTGCTGACATGATCCGTCCTCCCAGACAGGATGAATCATAAACTCAACCTCAAGGGAATCTCAAATGATTCAGGTTTTGGGCGGGATGCTTTAATCTGACAATGCCGCGCGAAACTGTGATCAGCCAATAGTATGGAATTCCGAAGCAACGACGTTTAACGTTTTTGAAGGCAAGTTATTGCCAGACAATCAGATCGGGATTTCGGGAATGCACATCAAGGGAAACGTGATCACAGCTGTTGCCATATCTGTACTAGGTTTGGTGGCGTCTACCGTGACTGGCAATGCCGACAGTCATGGAAATAAATTCGTCCATAGCCGCGCGTTCAAGGGTCAAGTCTATGTCATGTATCAGGATCATATGTCCCTCTATACGTACGATAGAGATCAAGTGGGAGTATCAAACTGCAAAGATGAATGTGCAACGAACTGGGTCCCAGCGTTGCTCGACGCAGGAACCCAGTTGGGCGAAAGCTATACCCTCATAAAACGCGCGGACGGAAAAATGCAGGCAGCCTTTCGGGGTATGCCGTTGTACTTGTATTCCGGAGACCAGGTCCCTGGTGACACTAACGGTGACGGAGTAGACAGTGTTTGGCATCTGGCGCGACCTTGAGCCGTCAGATGGCACCCAGCCGAAACTTAGGCTTCTAGAACGTGGGCGGCAGTGCCATCAGCGCATCCAGGTCGCGTATCAGAAGGTCGCCGATCGGCTATGAGTGGCCACGCACGGTATCGTCCTGGCGCCTCAGGCATTGTTCTTCCAACCAAGCGTTGAGATCGTCGAAGCTGTTGAAGCGGGGCGCTGGCACGAGAAAGTTCCGTCGCCCGTAGCCGATCACGCCTTCGACATTGCCTTTGTCGTTGCCCTTTCCCGGCCGACCGAACTTGTCCTTGAACAGGTAATGCGACTGAAGCTCGGAAAAGATCCTGGTGCGTTCCCGCTTTCCATCGCCGCAGTTCTTGGCAACAGCGATCGAAGTGTTGTCGTAGAGGATCGACAAAGGCACCCCGCCGAGGAATGCAAAGGCTGAGACATGCCCGTCGCAGAACGCTTCGGTGGTCTCGGCAGGATAGGCTTTGGTGAAGAACGCGTCCGAATGCGGCAGCGCCATCGCAAAATAGTGCAGCTTGCACTAGACCCCGTCAATCAGACCAAGCGTCTCGCCAAAATCTACCTGAACATGGCCAGGCAGGTGAGCAAGTGGGACAAACACTTCCCGCGTCCGCCGCTGCTTCTCGCGAACGTAATCCGTGACGATGGTGATGCCGCCGGAGAAACCGTGCTCGTCGGGAAGTCGGGCATGGATACGTTTGGCGGTGTGCCGTTGCTTTTTAATAACCCGTTTGTCGTCTTCCAGGATCTGATCGATAATCGGAATGAACGGATCAAGCTTCGGGCGGACAGGCCAAGCAGTTCGCCGATACCCTGGGGGCACGGAATGCAGCAGGATCTTTGCCACCGTTTTGCGGTCGATCCCATAAAGACGACCAGCTGCACTTTTGCTCATACCATCAACATGGCACGCCCGACGGACACGATTGTATAAGTCCACAGAATACATCTCCCCTCCCTCCGCTAATCGGCTTCAGGTGTCAGAATGCGGAATTTTACTCCGCGACGGCTAGGTTATCAGACCGTTTCTGTGGTCATTTTGTCTCCAGGATTCACATCCCTACTTTTTCAGGAGTTTCCGCATATACTTAACGGCTGCACGCTTGTCCCGGCGCCACTGGGCCAGGACCTCAAGAACCTCGCCCTCATCGTCTACGGCACGCTACAAATATGTTCGCTTGCCAACAATGCGGGCAAAGACCTCATCAAGATGCCAGGTTCCCGAAGGTTGAACCCTGCGGGTTCTGCCATTTGCGGCAATGGCCGGACCGAACTTCAAGATCCAGCGGCGGATCGCTTCATAGCTGACATCGATCCCGCGTTCGGCCAGCATTTCCTCGACTTCTCGAGAGCTCGGCAGAAAGCGAAAGTAGAGTCAAACCCAACGATAGATGACTGGGGGCGGAAACCGGTGCCGTGCGTAGGATATTCTTCTCATCCAAGGGCAATTACCCGTCGTTGAATCGATCGTCGAGTTAACGTGACAATGCCCATGTGCAATCTTGGTGAGCCTTTAGCTGGAACAGACCCAGTCCTGAATTCAAGGATTACCCTCGGTCCCTATGGTCTTTGATTGCATGGTCTCATATTGGTGTCCCAAGTTGTTGCCTGTAGTGTCGGAAAGTCAGACAAACGGGCTTAAGGAGATCAGATATGACGACGCTGTGCTACGCGAAAAAGACCTGCTCGATCGGCATCCACGTGCTGCTGGAAGAGATCGGAATGCCTTATGATCTTAGGATTGTGGATTTTTCCAAGGGCGAGCAGAAAACACCCGAATATAAGGCTCTTAACCCGAAGGGGAAAGTGGCCGCCCTGGTGCGCGAAGATGGGAGCGTTCTGACCGAATTTGCGGCGATTGCTATTTGGCTTGCGATGACCAACCCGGACAAGAAACTGATGCCGACTGATCCCGAAGGGGTCGCGCGGACGATTGAGACAATGGATTTCATCATCGGCACCGTTCACATGCTGTCTTGGCGTCTGTGGCGTCGCCCGGAGGCCTATTCCGACAGCCCGGCCGAGCATGACCAACTGCGGACGCGTGGCAAGACCGCGATGCTGGCAGCCCTTGATTTGGTGGACGAACAATTAGCGGGCAAAGACTACTTGATGGGTGATTTCTCGATCGCGGACACTGCGCTCTATTACAACGAATACTGGGCTGTTGATGTGGCGGGCTGGACGCTTCCACCGAACGTGCAGGCGCATTTCGAGCGGATGAAGGCCCGACCCTCGGTTCAGTCATCCCGCAAACTTGAAGGTGTCGCGTAACGTTGCGTGACCGTGATGTGGCAAGCCATTCTGTAATCGGCGGCAATGTGGTGTCGCGGGCGGCGTAAAAGTCGGCCACTTTGGCCCTTTCAATTGATCGGAGGGCATGAGGATATTCACCGTGGATTTGTATTTGAAGGTGCGGCGCGCTCATTTTCAGGATGGTTTGAGCGGGCGGCAGATTGCCCGCGATTTCGGGATCAGCCGGGATAGTGTATCGAAGATGTTGGCGTATTCAGAACCGCCTGGATATCGCCGAATAGCGGCCGGCGGCCCCACCGCCTCAAGGTATTTGCGCCATTCATAACCCGTGAACCTATTTTGTCTCGCGCGAATGCTTTGCTCCATACCAGACGCGACTAATCTGTTCCCTTTTCGTTCTTCTCCAGCTACCGTTGTGCGATTAAACGGCAATTGCAGGTTGGGCAGCCCAATGGACACGGCATATCTGGATAAGTTGAACGACAACCAGCGTTCAGCAGCAACGTTTGGCTTGGCAGCG
>NZ_JBVCWP010000321.1:0-4075 GCF_057460485.1 Boseongicola sp. | reverse complement strand
TTTTGAAGATCACAACAATCAGAATGGCCGACGTAATAAGAGTAAAACCCTTAATCGCCAAGCGTTCCCACAAACTTAATTCAGAAAAATCTTGGGGTAAAAGCGCCCAGAAAAGACCCGGCCAGAATGCGAGTTTCAGGTGTTCCCAGATAGATTCGTTTACTGCCACGATAATCGCGGCAGGGCGCCAGCCGCCAGTCCAGTCAAAAACAAAATGAAGTGCAGAGCCAGCCAGAATGGTAACTAGCGCTCCAATGAACTCCCAGCGAACAATTGGGGGAGAGTGGGTTATCATATCCGGGTCACCCGGACGGAGGTATTTTGCTGAAAGATCGGACGGGCCGCTTCGGAGTGGTCACCCCTCTATCAGGGTCCAGGCATTGCTGGATTTCTTCAAAACCCAGCGTCTCTTTCGCTCCAAGTCTCTCTATCAGATGTTCGACCTGCGATCTGTGCTCGCCAATCACATCCAAGGCCCGTTTTTCTGCTTTTTTGAGCGCAGCAATCACAGCCCGATCGACCTGTGCCGCCGTCGCATCGGCATGGCCACGCGGTTGCGCGATGGATTGTCCCAGGAAGGGATGGTCCTCGCTTTGGCGCAGATCAATCGGGCCAAGCTCATCGGTCATGCCCCAGCGGGCAACCATCGAGCGAGCCAACTCAGTAGCACGACGTATGTCATCATCGGCACCCGAACTCACTGTTCCGATCAAAAGCCGCTCAGCCGCGCGGCCAGCCAGCAGGGTGACAAGCTGCGCCTTCAGATAGGTTTCGTCCAATGTGTGGCGTTCTGCCGTGCTCAGCATATGCGTTCCGCCCAAGGCGTGGCCGCGCGGAATGATGGTGACCTTGTAAAGCGGATCGGCATCTGGGGTGTAAAACGCTGCGGCAGTATGCCCGGCCTCGTGAACCGCCAGCCGGTGGTGTTCCTCAGGTCGGATTGCCAATGACCGCACAGTTCCCATGATCACTTTGTCGCGGGCCTCGCCCAGATCATCACTGGTGATCAGGCTGGCATTGCGTCGCGCCGCGTTGATAGCAGCCTCGTTTAGCAGGTTTTTCAGATCAGCACCAGAAAAGCCCGTCGTTCCTGCAGCCATCGTATCAAGGTCGCTGGAGTCCTCCAGCGGTAGCCTACTGGCATGTATGTTCAGGATTGCGCGTCGCGCATTCTTGTCGGGGAGGTTCAGCGTGACGTGCCGATCAAACCGACCAGGCCGCAGCAGCGCAGGGTCCAAAACATCGGGACGGTTGGTCGCAGCGAGAACCACCACGGCTTCGCGTCCTCCAAAACCATCAAGTTCTGCCAGAATTTGGTTCAGCGTTTGCTCACGTTCATCGTGCCCACCGCCTAGACCTGTGCCGCGGGTGCGTCCGATGCTGTCCAGTTCGTCGATGAAGATAATAGCGGGTGCTGCCTTTCTTGCCGCTTCGAACATTTTGCGTACGCGGGCTGCGCCGACGCCTACGAAAACTTCAATGAATTCCGAACCGGACGTTGAAAAGAAAGGCACATCCGCTTCACCTGCCAGCGCTTTGGCCAGGAGTGTCTTGCCGGTTCCCGGCGGACCGACCAAAAGCACTCCGTGCGGTACCTCTGCTCCGACCTTTTGAAAGCGCTCGGGATCGCGCAGAAACTCCACAAGTTCGGACACCTCCCGCTTGGCCTGATCCTGGCCCGCGACATCGGCAAAAGTCACCTTTTGTGTCGGAGTGCTTGGCTTGGCAAACCGTCCGCTCAAAAACGTGCCAAACCCGCTGCCGCCAATTCCGCCAGCGGTGCCGCCCATCATACGCCTTTGCAGCAACAAATAGACCCCAAGGATCATGACCCACGGCAGGATATAGGTAAAGATCGAGACGCCTCGGGGCTCTTTCGCGCTGATTACGGCACCGCTCTGTTCCAGAAGGGGCAACAATTCAGGATCGCCCTGGGCCGGGGTTACAGCGCGAAACGTTGTCGGACTTTCCGGGTCAGCCCCTTCCGTTGTAACGGAAATTGCATGTTCCTGCAGCTGGGCAGACATGACATCGCCGTCCCGGATCATTTGCTTGATATCGCTGTATGGCAATATTGATGGCTGCTCAGACGAGGCGAACCAGAAGCTTGAAAGCATTGAAAGGGCCAAAAAGACCGTAAGCCATAGCCATGGCTGGCTGCCCGGCATTCTCGGGCCTGTCGTCTGATCTCTGTCTGCCCCACGCGGCATGATTATCGCATCCAATGCTAAACTATTATGACTATTACTATCGGGCAGGCGCGAACGCGGTCGTTGATCGACGTCAATATCTGCGTGTGCCTAAATCAATAAGATCAGCAACAGCGTGACGACGCCCTGAAGGACACCTCTCCCCTTGAAGGCCTTCACAGAAGATTTGAGGGAAACACTCATGGCGATTGTCTTTGCGGCGAGCTAGGGTTTGTCTGTTCGACGAGGTCAGCATCCATGACAATTTTTCTTATCCCCTTGATCGTCGTCGCAGGCGCATTTGGATACTGGTACTGGTCAAGACAACAGATCCGCGCAAAGCTTCTCGTGACTGCGCTTTCAGATGATCAGCGGGCCATCGTCACAGAACAGGTCCCTCTGACGCGGAGACTTCCGTCTGAATTACGCAGAAAACTTGAAGGCAGGATCAACGTCTTTCTGAAACAAGTGCAGTTCATTGGATGTAACGGGCTGGACGTAACCGAGGAAATGCAGCTGTCTATAGCTGCCCAAGCCTGCCTGCTCGTCATGAATAGCGATACATGGTACGAGCACCTCAGCACAATCCTTATCTATCCTGGGGCCTTCAAATCGAGACAGACAGAGCACAATGGCTATGTCGTCACGGAACGCGAAACGGTGCGAACGGGCGAGAGCTGGTCACGGGGCCCGGTCGTTCTTTCCTGGGCGCACACCAGACAGGGAGCAGCCAACGACAAGGACGGTCACAACGTCGTATTTCATGAGTTCGCCCACCAAATCGACGACCTGTCCGGCCATACTGACGGTGTCCCAAATCTCGAAAGGCGCCAGAGCTTTGCCGTCTGGGATCGCGTCTTTGCCAAGGCATACAAGAGCCACGTTCAACATATCCAAGCGGGGCGCAAGACGGTATTCGACGCCTACGGGGCAGAAGGGCCGGAAGAGTTTTTCGCGGTGGCTGTTGAAGTCTTCTTTGAAAGACCGGTGGCCCTCAAGAGCAAAGAACCGGAGGTCTACGAGCAGCTGGCAATGCTTTTCAGGCTGGAACCGTCCTCTTGGGGATAGTCTCCCCCACTGGGTGCTTTCGCGCCCTCTGGGGTTGTGTATTCTCCGGGGCCAAGTGAATCGCCCCGGTTTCACCGAAGACCCATAGCTTCAGAGAGCCTGCCGCACAATCAAATCGCGACAGGCCCAGTCCAAAACGTCTGTCAGGACGCGCCAAGATCAATACTATTGATCCAGTTTAGCCAGCTTCGCACATCCTTTGATATATTTAAGCGTCAAGGATGGGTTGTCGGTGACCGGATCGGAGTATTTGTGAGCTACCCTCCGAAAATCGGACACTGACGTAAGCTGCGATTTGTAGCTTGCTGATCTTCACCATACGCCTTTGACACCCGCTCAACGTAAGCCAATCGGATCAGACACCACCATGCGCCTTGAACAGGCAATCGGTGAACGACCGCAGCCAAAACCTCGCTGCATCGCAGCAAGAAGACCGGTCGTTCATATAAGCCGCAACGAAATCGAAACCGGTATTAACTGGTCAGTTTGACTTAACTCAGCATCGCGGCAGTGCTGCCGACGTCATAATCCGAGAAACTTCACCAGGAGCTTTTCACGACACCGTTTGGTGATACGCTACCACTATGAAATTCAATACTGGCCTGATCCTTGTCGGATTGTTGCTTTTGATCGCTCCAACCGTTGTGCCTGCCCCGGAAGGCATGTCAGATTTGGCATGGCGTGCATCGGGTCTGGCGTCCACTATGGCACTGTGGTGGATTTCTGAAGCCCTGCCGCTCCCGGCTACCGCGCTTTTGCCGGTGGCAGTCGCTCCGATCATGGGCCTTGCGGAACTTTCCGATGCAGCGCGGTCATAC
>NZ_JBVCWP010000320.1:0-4079 GCF_057460485.1 Boseongicola sp. | reverse complement strand
GGCTGCCGCCTGACCGTCGGGGCCTTTTCGTCGCCGCCGGTTCTTCCTGTCGTTTCCGAGGGCGTTTTGGTTCAGGCTTGGTCGGTTGGGAACATCTATTATTCGATACTTGCCGAGGGCATGGACCGTGGAAAATTCACCGCGATCTCACACCTTCTGGAAGAGCAGACCAAAGGCGAGCCGGAATTTGGCGAGGCAGTGTTTGCGGTTCGTGACGCCGCAGAGACTGCCTCGCCTTGCGCTTAAAAAAATCAGGGTTTAGGAAAGTTAGGCCGGTCGGTGTTGTAATGCGCCGCGAGGTAGTCGAGGATCACATTCAATTCGTCCTCCGGCAGTTCGTTCATACCCTGTTCTTCGACCATCCAGACCAGTAGTTTCTTCCACCCGTCCCGGGTTTTGCCTTGCTGCGCCACGATCATCTCGGAATGGCAGGCGGTACAGGCATAATAGGTTTCTTCCACGCCCTCGGCGACGAACAGATTTCCGAAGTCCTCTTCAGTGGCTTCGGCTTCTTCCGTGTCCTCTTCTTCTTCCCCGTTCGTGAAGGAAATCGGAGAGTCGCTCTGGGTGTTGAGGTAGGCGATCATATCCGCCCGGTCTTCGGAGTCGGACAGTCCGCGGAAGCTCATTCGCGTCCGCGGTACGGTCTTGCGGGGGTCTTCGAGGAAGGCATCCAGCCTTTCAATATCCCAGTTGCCGCCATGATCGCGCATAGCAGACGAATACTTGAACCCCTCAACGGACGCGACGGGGCGGTCTATGACGCCATAGAGGTTCGGTCCGACACGGTTCGCTCCACCTGACTCGACGGTGTGGCAGGCTTTACACTGGCGGAACTTTTTCGCTCCTGCTTCAGGGTCGGCTTCGGACAATAGTTCTGTGACACCTTCACTGAAAGATGGCGATGCAAAGGTGCCGAGACAAAGGCATACCCCGGCGCAGATCGCTGCAATGCGCATAAATTTCTCCTGTATTTTTTTGAAATGCGACGGCGCAATGCGCGCCGCCGCACTATTTTTATTTTTAGCTTACCCGAAGGCCGACGCGGTGCATCGAGTTGTTCAGATAGCCTTTCGGATTCCAGTCAATGGCAAATGGCTGGGAAACACCGGCGCTGTCAACCGCTCTGGCCCAAACTTCGTAGTATCCCGATTGCGGGAAGGTCACGTTGGCGCGCCAGTTCTGCCAGGCACCGTCATTGACCGGTGCATCGAGGCTGGCACTCTGCCATGTCGCGCCGAAGTCGATCGAGATGTCCAGCTTGTCGACGGTGCGGTCGCCTGACCACGCATGTCCGCGGACTTCTGTAGACATTCCGGCGGACGCGCCGTTTGCAGGGAAAGTGACCAGAGATTTCACCGGCATGCGCTCGATTATCTGGAAATCTTCTTCCGGAACCTCGTCACCTGGGGCAACCTTGTGGCCAGGAACGCGATACGCGGTGCCCGTCATTTTCGGACCGTCATGCACCACGTCGCGCAACTGAATCCGCTTCAGCCATTTTTGTGAGCAAGACCCGGGCCAGCCCGGAACCACAAGACGCAAAGGCGCACCGTTGCTCGGATGCAGAGGAGCCCCGTTCATTTCGAAGGCGATCAGGATGTTGTCCGTCATGGCCTTGTCGATCGGGACGCCCCGCGAAATCGGAAGCTTCGAAGCGTCGCCAGACAGGTGGGTGTCGGCTCCGTAATGCGCCGTGTAGACCACGTTCGACTGAACGCCTGCTTTTTCCAGAACATCCTTCAGGCGAACACCGGTCCATTCCGAACAGGCAACGGCGCCGTAAGTCCACTGGTTGCCGCTGGCCGGCGGATCGAAGAACGCCCGCCCGTTACCGCCACATTCCAGCGTCAGCGCCGCTGTGTGCACTTCGAACTGGTCGCGCAGATCGGCGATGCTCAGTTCCAGTGGATTGTCGACGAAACCGTCAACGGTCAGCGTCCAGCCCTCGGCGCTTGTGTCTTCCGGTTCAATACCGTTGTTCCGGATAAAGTGCCGGCTGGTTGGAGTGATCGCGTCGTCCAGCAACTCCGGCGGCGTTTCGGCATTCAACGGTCGGTCGTTCAACAGCGTCAAACCGTCCTTGCCCATCAATCCATTTTCCTGTGCCATAGCCGCAGGAATGAAGCCCTGCGGAATGTTGCGGTGGAAAGGGATTGTCATCCCCACTGCGGCGCTCATCGCGGCCAAACCCGCGCCGCGCAAGAACCCGCGTCTGCCCGCGTGAGCCTTTCGCCCGAATACTTCCAGATCTGCTGCCTCAGGGTCGTCTGCGAACATCGCGCGCAGGTCCTTCGTGTCGTTGCCGTCAGGTGCCATATTTACTCCTCCCACTAATTTGTTTCCGGTGCTGTTTCGTCAGCATTTGATTAATTAACGGCCAAGACGATTGGATTATTCCACTGCGGTAAAAAAAACTTTACCGATTTTGAGGCGATTTTTGGGTTTAGGAAGGAGACGAATGTTGCGGTAGCCAATACGACATTACTGAAATATGCTCTTGGCGATGGACGCTCCGAAAGCCAGATGCAAAGCAGTCTCCTAAATATAATTAATGGAATTAAACATGTACAAACCTTTTAAAACAGACGACGCCACGGCCACAGTGGCGGGGGTCGCGTCCGTTTTTGTCGTGCCCGTGCAGCTTTCAGAAGATGCCCATGACTGATAGCCTGGGCCGCCCACAGCTGAAGAAACTGGTTTTTTGCGACATTGACGGCTGTTTGAACGAGGGGAAGAACATTCCACTAAACCTCAAGGTCCTGAGTGAGATCAATGCGTTGATACCGGAACTGTCGCGGCGCGGTATCGGTTTCACGCTTTCCACCGGACGTCCGCAACCCTATGCGGAGGCTGTCGCGCAGTTGCTGGGGAGCCGCCTGCCGTTCGTGTGCGAGGGTGGGGCGATGATCTATGTGCCGGAGCGTGACGAATATCGCCCGATGGCCAGTCCCAGTTCACTGAAGGATGTCGCGGCGCTTCGGACGGCGATTGGTAATTCGGGCCTTTTGAATTCGGAACTGTTTTTTGAGGTCGGCAAGGCGTACAGCCTCTGCGTCACCGGACCCTATCTGGCGCGGCGCGGCCACGATGGCATCCGGGCCGTCATGGATGACCTGAAACAGCGCTTTGCCGATTATCTCGTCAACTGGACGCATTCAACCACCTCGATTGACATCACGCCTGACGGCACCAGCAAGGCCAGTGGTGCTTTTGCGATCAGCACGGAATATGGCGTCGACATGGCCGAGACAATCGGGATCGGGGACAGCAACGGCGACCTGAGCATGCTTGGCGCGGTCGGGCAGGCATTCTGCCCCCGTAACGCCAGCGCCGAGGTCAAAAAGGTTTCGCATTATGTGTCCGAACTCGAATACGTTCACGGGACACTCGACATCCTGAAGCGTATCGCCCGTCAGAACTGAAGGCCGTGGATCACGGTGGACAGTCCTTGAAATCGCAATCGCTGATCTGAACCATGCGCAAACTGTGTTTGTCGCTTTTCTGAAATTGTGGCGAGCCCTCGACCACGTCATTAGCTAACGCCCTTGAAAGCCAATCGAGCGCCCCCTGGTCCGAAGCGTTCAAACGGAACTTACGACGCTCATATTGCTTTATTTCCAGCGACGCCAAGGTGCCGTCGTCACAATTCAAATCGACAAAATAGGCTTGCGCAAGATCTCCGCGATACTGCTCATGGCCACCGATACCCTCGTAGTCGTTGATAAGGTCGCCGCAGCCGTACAGAACGAGTTTGCCATTATGCACTTCAATCCCCTTCGCGTGGTGCGAGGAATGGCTAAAGATGACGTCCGCACCTGCCGCGTCGATCAGGGCATGCGCCAGTCGACGCTGGCCCTCCGGAATTTCAAAGCCCCAGTTGTCGCCCCAGTGGATCGATATCAGAAGAATGTCGCCGGACTTGCGGATTGCCGCCGTCTGATGCCGGACGCTTTCGACTGTCCGCTCGATCGTTCGGGGCAGCATGTTGATCCCCGCGCTGTCTTCGGTCGCTGCCCAGTGGCGCGGAATGCCACTGGATTCGTCTCCGAAAGCCAGCAAAAGGACGCGCCCGCCGT
>NZ_JBVCWP010000319.1:0-4087 GCF_057460485.1 Boseongicola sp. | reverse complement strand
CCTTTCCGGAATGGTGCGGCGCATCAACCGCGATATCGCATGCAAGGCAGTTAATACGGCGGCGGATGTTGGGTCCGTTGCAGAAGAACTGAGATAGGAAAACCAAATGTTTGATCTGACAGGAAAAAAAGCTCTGGTAACAGGTGCTTCGGGCGGCATCGGCGGTGATATTGCGCGGGGGCTGCATGCGCAGGGGGCGACCGTGGCTCTGTCCGGCACGCGCGAAGCTCCGCTCAAGGCGCTGGCTGACGAACTTGGAGAGCGGGCCTACGTAACGCCCTGCAACCTGAGCGATGTGGATGCCGTGAAGGCTTTGGCCGGTCAGGCCTCGGAAGCCATGGGCGGGCTGGACATTCTGGTCAACAATGCCGGTATTACCCGTGACAATATCTTTATGCGGATGTCGGATGAGGAATGGCAGCAGGTGATCGACATCAACCTGACTTCGACCATGCATCTGATGAAATCCGTCATGCGACCGATGATGAAGGCGCGCTGGGGGCGGATCATCAACATCACCTCGATAGTCGGTGTGACCGGAAACGCTGGGCAAGTGAACTATTCGGCGTCCAAGGCGGGCATGATCGGTATGACCAAATCATACGCTCAGGAAATTGCGACGCGCGGAATCACCGCGAACTGCGTCGCGCCGGGATTTATCGAAACGGCAATGACAGTCGATCTGCCCGAGCAGGTCAAAGAAAAGATGATTGGAAATATTCCGATGGGCCGTATGGGCACAAGCCAAGAGATCGCGGCAGCCGTCGCTTTTCTGGCCAGCTCGGAAGCAAGTTATATCACCGGCCAGACGCTGCATGTGAACGGCGGCATGGCAATGATCTAGGCGTTGGGCGCATTTTGGGCGTTCTCCCGGGTTTGGTCGGAAAGCATTTGCCATGTTTGAAACTTGTGATATAGCGCCCCCTAGTTTGGCCGGAGTGTAGACGCATTTCGGTACGTATGCCATAATCGGCGGCATGAGTTTGTGCCCTTGGGTGCAAGTCTAAAATTGGTCGGGGCTGTCCCCACAAAGAAAGAGGACTAAAAACTATGAGCGACATAGCAGATCGCGTTAAGAAAATCGTAGTCGAGCATCTGAGTGTAGATGAGGACAAGGTCACTGAAAGCGCATCTTTCATTGACGATCTGGGCGCAGACAGCCTTGATACAGTCGAGCTGGTAATGGCTTTCGAAGAAGAATTCGGCATCGAAATTCCTGACGATGCAGCAGAAACAATTCAATCGTTTGGCGATGCGGTGAAGTTCATCACTGAAGCTTCCTAAGCGATTTTTGTGTATTTGAAAAACGGTGCGGTCCCGCGTGGGCCGCACCGTTTTTCTTTGTCTAAAGCCCCTCGAACTGAGAGAATAATTTTAAGATTGCTTGCTCTGGCCAAAGCGACTCTGTAGAAATTCGGCAGAAACAACAAAGAGGTTCAAATGCGGCGTGTCGTAGTCACAGGTTTGGGGATGGTTACACCACTGGCTTGCGGGGTTGAGGAAACCTGGAAGCGGCTAATCGCCGGCGAGTCGGCAGCGGGAACCATCAAGAAATTCGATGCCGATCATCTGGCAACCAACTACGCCTGCGAGATTCCAAGGGGGGACGGGTCGAACGGAACGTTCAATCCCGACGACTGGATGGAACCGAAAGAGCAGCGTAAAGTTGATGAATTCATCCTGTATGGCATGGCGGCGGCGACGCAGGCCGTTCACGACTCAGGCTGGATGCCGGAAGACGACGCCAGCCGCGAACGCACGGGTGTCCTGATTGGATCAGGCATAGGCGGGCTCACGTCCATTGCCGAAACCGCGATCCTGCTGAAGGAACGTGGACCGCGGCGGGTATCGCCGTTCTTCATTCCCGGTGCGCTGATCAATCTGGTGTCGGGGCAGGTGTCCATCCGTTTTGGGTTTAAAGGCCCGAACCATGCCGTCGTGACGGCTTGTTCGACGGGTGCGCATGCCATCGGTGACGCGGCGCGGCTGATTATGCTCGATGATGCCGACGTAATGGTGGCCGGTGGGGCCGAAAGCCCGATCAGCGAAATCGGCATTGCCGGTTTCAACGCCTGTAAGGCGCTGTCCACCGCGCGGCGTGATGATCCGGAAAAGGCGTCTCGTCCATATGACGCGGATCGCGACGGGTTTGTGATGGGCGAAGGCGCCGGTGTCGTGGTTCTGGAAGAGTACGAGCACGCCAAAGCGCGTGGTGCCAAGATTTATGGCGAGATTTTGGGTTATGGCCTGTCGGGCGACGCCTATCATATTACTGCGCCCTCCTCGGACGGCGAAGGCGGTTTTCGGTCCATGTCCGCCGCACTGAAGCGGGCAGGTTTGGAAGCTTCCGCGATTGACTATATTAACGCGCACGGAACGTCGACGATGGCGGATACCATCGAACTGGGTGCGGTCGGCCGGCTGTTGGGCGATCACGCCGCCAAGGCGACGATGTCCTCTACCAAATCGTCCATCGGTCACCTTCTGGGGGCTGCGGGAGCTGTCGAGGCGATCTTCTGTATCTTGGCAATGCGGGATCAGATTGCGCCGCCGACGATCAACCTGGACAATCCGATGGTTGAGACCGATCTGGATCTTGCGCCGAATTCAGCCGTAAAACGGGACATCAATGTTGTCCTCTCGAATTCCTTCGGATTTGGCGGTACGAATGCCTCTCTGATCATGGGTAAAGTGGACAGCTAATATAATGGCGCGGCATTTCGCAGCGAATTTCCTGAACGTTGTAATCGTCGGGCTGATCGTGCTCGGCGGTCTTGTCTATTGGGGCAAGCGCGAGTTCACGGGTCAGGGGCCACTGGCCGAGGATACTGAATTCACGGTTGAACGCGGTGAGCGGTTGCAGAATGTTGCAGACCGGCTGGCCGACGTTGGCGCGATCTCTAACCCGTATATCTTTCGGCTGGCGGCGCGATATTCCGGGCAGGAAAACAAGCTGAAGTTCGGCGATTATGCGATACCGGCGCGGGCTTCCATGGAAGAGGTGCTTGCGCTGATTTCCTCTGGCAAGGGGATCAACTATCAGGTGACAATACCCGAGGGCTGGTCAAGCTATCAGATTGTCGAAAAGCTTCAGTCGGTGGAAGAACTGGCCGGGGAGGCGGTGAGTGTTCCGGCCGAGGGCACGCTTGCACCGAACACTTACGCGATCTCCAAAGGAGATTCCGTCGAGGTCGTTTTGGCCCGCATGATGCGGGAGCAGCAGCGGATTCTGGACGAAGCCTGGGAAAAAAGAGCGGAAGGCTTGCCGTACAAGACCAAGGAAGAGGCGCTGATCATGGCCTCTATCATCGAAAAGGAAACCGGAATCAGTTCCGAGCGCAAAGACGTCGCCGCGGTCTTTGTGAACCGCTTGAACAAGGGCATGCGCCTACAAACGGATCCCACGGTGATCTACGGCCTGACGCTTGGCAAGGAAACTTTGGGCCGAGGCTTGCGCCGCAGCGAGTTGGCTAAGGAAACGCCCTACAATACCTATGTCATATCCGGCCTGCCGCCGACGCCGATCGCAAACCCCGGAAAAGAGTCCATCGAGGCGGCTCTGAATCCATCCAAGTCCGATAACCTGTATTTCGTTGCCGACGGCAGCGGTGGCCATGTCTTTGCTAGAACCCTTGCGGAGCATAACAGAAACGTTGCCAAATGGCGGCGGATCGAGGCGGAAAAGAACAAAGCGGCGGCAGAGTGAGCGAGCAGCGTACGCTGCATCGCGTTCTGTTTTGAGGCTGGTCGAGCCCGATGCGCGCGGCCGGTTTCTAGACTTGTTGTTGTACCGCGCACATTGCGCAGACAAGTTCAGAAAAAGATTCGGCCGGTGGTGCGCCGGTCTGGGCGATGGAACCCTCGCGGCCACTTGTGTGGGGTTGCCTCGGACCTCCGGCGGCTTCTTCAGTGATCCGGACTATGCAGACAGTATGAGGATGGTATTTGAAGGCATATTGAAATGGCGGAACTTCCGGGTTGCCTGCGCCAAAACGGACAGAGGCTCATCTGGCCTTGGCACAGGAAAAACAAAGAGTTAGCGCCGGATCGTGTTCGATACGCGCTGCTTCTATTTCCTCTCCGCATT
>NZ_JBVCWP010000318.1:0-4111 GCF_057460485.1 Boseongicola sp. | reverse complement strand
GCAGTATCGTGTCATTCATGAACACCGGGGCGCACCCCGACGACGAAACATCAGCCATGCTTGCAGCCCTGCGTTTTCGCGACGGTATAGACATCTCTTACGCCTGTTCGACCCGTGGTGAGGGCGGGCAAAACGACATTGGCACCGAAACGACTGAAGCCTTGGGCGTCTTGCGCACCGCGGAAATGGAAGCCGCTTGCGATCAGCTTGATCTACGCATGTATTGGCTCTCCGAAGGCCCAGACGACCCTATATTCGACTTCGGCTTTTCAAAATCTGGCAAAGAGACACTTGGAAAATGGGGCCGCGAGCGGACATTGGCGCGTTTCGTCGAGATTATACGCCGCGAACGCCCCGACATCATCTGTCCCACGTTTCTGGATGTCCCGGGCCAACACGGCCACCACCGCGCAATGACTGAAGCCGCCCACACGGTCATGGGCCTCTCTGCAGACCCGGATTTCAAAGGGAGCGATCTCCCCGCATGGCAGGTCAAAAAACTCTATCTTCCCGCGTGGTCCGGCGCTGGACAGGCCTATGACGACGACCTTCCGCCGCCTCCCGCGACGCTGACCGTGACAGCCACAGACAGCGATCTCGTCACCGGCTGGAGTTTTGCGCGCATCGGACAGCAAAGCCGCGTCCTTCACGCCACCCAAGCCATGGGACGATGGGTCCGGCGCGGGGACGAAACAGATTTCCCCCTCCACCTTGCACAAACGCGCGTAGCCGGCCCCGACACCGACATTGTATCCAGTTTGCCCGCAACCCTTACAGATCTTCCCGCGCCAGAGGCGAGCGAACACCTTGAAATCGCACAGAAAGGTATTGATGCTGCGCTCGCAGCTTTCCCGTCCTGTCCGGAAGTCCTCGTCTATACAACCCGCGCCCTTACCGCGCTGAGATACGCGCGCGACGCCCTCAGCGCCGACAACCAAAGCGCCTTCGGCCACAAGCTCGCCCGTAAAGAAGAACAGCTTTCCAAGGTCATACGCATCGCGGCAGGTGTTGAGCTTCACGCCACGCTCGCCAAAGACGTCCTGCGACCCGGTGACAGCGTAGACGTTGTCTTTGAAACCGATCCAGGCGCCGCCACCTTGGACGTGAGCACCTTCCTTCCGAGCGGCTGGTCACAGAACGGCGACACCCTATCGCTCGACAAAACAGCGACCACCTCAAACCCATACCCCGACACCTACCTGCCGGGCGCACCCGAAGCGCCTTGCCTTAGTGTGAATGTCACTGTCCACGGCCTCACATCGACAACAACCGTCCCCTTTGAGACCACGCCCGTCGTCGTCCCAACCCGTGCCGCCACGATTAGCCCAAAGGCCGAAATTATAAATACGGCGGCACCAAACCGCACCATTGTGGTTCGCGTGGAAGACGTTGGCCCACTAGACGCCGACGTTACTCTTAAAGTCCCCGAGGGCTGGCATGCCGAGCGAACCGACAATCAATTCTTCATCAAGGCCCCGAAGGACCTTCAAACCGGCCTTTACGTTTTAACACTTCAGATCGAAGGCGAAGACGCGGCAAGCATCCAGCATATCCAGCGCGCCCACATTACTCCCCGCGCCCTCGTGCGCGCCGCCGAGATCAAAGTGCGCGTTGTAAACGCCACGCTGCCCGACGTGCGCGTCGGCTACATTGGCGGCGGCAACGACCGGATCGCGCATTGGCTATCTCGCATGGGGACGGATGTCACCGATCTCTCAGACACGGATCTGACAGACGCCACTCTCGCAAAGTTCGACACCATCGTCGTCGGTATCTTCGCAATGAAATTTCGCCCCGGCCTGTCCGACGCAATGCCACGCCTCCACGCCTGGACACGCAATGGTGGAACCTTGGTCACGCTCTATCATCGTCCTTGGGACAACTGGGACGCTGAAACAACAGCGCCGTATCGCCTTGAAATCGGGCAGCCGTCATTGCGTTGGCGCGTTACTGACGAAGCCGCAAAGGTTGACCTGCTGGAGCCAGACCACTCACTTCTTCACACCCCAAACGAAATTGGGGCCGATGATTGGGCAAACTGGCATAAAGAGCGCGGCCTTTACTTCGCGAAAGATTGGGACGTGGCCTATAAACCCCTGATCTCAATGCACGACCCAGACGAAGCCCCCTTACACGGTGCTTGGTTGGCAGCTGACGTCGGCGCCGGGCGGCACATCCACATGTCTCTCATCTTGCACCACCAAATGGAAAAGCTATCACCCGGAGCCTTCCGCATAATGGCCAATCTTCTTGCTCGTCGCAGTTGACCAACCTCGCAATCTGACTGGTGCCGCCTGGCTGTTGGTGGACATGTCACTCAACATCTGGGCGCTGGCCATCGTCAAAGCTGTGGGGCTGGGCTACCCGGCTTTCCAAATCGTGTTCCTGCGCGCACTGGTGGGTCTCGTTCTGATGCTTCCATGGATCCTCCAACACCGACAAGCCTTCTCGAATTTAACCGACCTGCCGCTGCACCTGATGCGCGTCGTCTTTTCTGCCATAGCCCTAACGGCCAGCTTTTATGCCATCACCCGCCTACCGCTGGCCCTGTTTACGGCGATCGGCTTCACCCGTCCGATCCTGACCATGATCGCCGCTGCGCTCATCTTGCGCGAAATCATTTCCCGAGGTCGTTGGGCCGCCGCCCTCGTCGGACTGCTTGGCGCCATCATAGCTGTAGAACCTGCCAAGCATTCTGGCGGTTCCGGCCTTGCCGCACAGGTCATCACCGTCATCTCGGCAACCGCGGTCGTGATCGTGACGCGCCGCCTTGTTGAAGCGCCGACCGTTGTGATGATGACGTTTTACACCGCCGGATTGACGGTGATCGCCGTCCCCTTTGCGCTCGCATCATGGCAACCCGTGCCCGCAGACCAATGGCCCGCGCTCCTTGCCATCGGAGCCTTCGCCCAGTGCGCGCAATTTTGTTTTTTGCGCGCGCACAGATATGGTCAGGCGGCTTTCCTCGCGATCTTGTCTTATGCCAGCCTGATCTTCTCCACGACTGTCGGCTATTGGGTCTTCGAAGAGGTTCCAAGCCTAAGCTTCTGGTTCGGAGCGTCGCTGATTATCGCCGCAACGCTTTGGATCACACTGCACCGCGCGCCCACAGCAGCAGCCGCACAACCGTCGGTATAAAACGTTGCCCGGAAGCTCATATAAAATAGTGCAGACGAGTTTAGTCGGTTCGGCCCACTGGACTCCTTCATTTCGCATCACAGCAGACTAGACAAAGAAATAACACCTTGATAAACGGCGGGTCGCCGCAAGTTATTGTAAATTTTTTCTAGAGAGGTGGTGGAAACCACATGCAGGTCAGTGTTCGCGACAACAATGTCGATCAAGCCCTTCGGGTCTTGAAGAAAAAGCTACAGCGCGAAGGCGTGTTCCGTGAAATGAGGCTCAAGCAACATTTCGAGAAACCGTCCGAGAAAAAGGCGCGTAATAAAGCTGAAGCAATCCGCCGTGCCCGTAAATTGGCGCGTAAGAAATTAGAGCGCGAAGGGTAATGTAAGTCATAGCTTTGCATTGACGGATTTTGAAACCGCCCGTGGCGGCAGCGTCAGATTAAATGAACCTGCTCACTCTGATGCTGAGCGGAGTATGGAAGCTCGGACTTTTTTATACTTGCTTGGTGATCATCAATCAGCACGACACTAAGACCGGAGAAGGTTCTAACCCAAACCGCAACAGTTTAGTTGGCGCGGTCAATGAATATAACGCTGTCCCAATCCGCGCTCAGCGGGCATTTCTGTCGCCGAAGGCCAAGCGCACAATAAGTGACAGCACCATGCCGCCCGACCTCACGCTCGGACATTTCCTGACCTGACCTCTTCTCCTCGACTGGGGCAAGCAAGAGAGGTTATTCGGGGTCGCCTGATACCATCGAGAAAACTGGTGATATCATGTGCGGACATACATGGCCCCGTCATTTTAATGGGGTCCAGCCGTAGAATTCAGGCGGCTGTTTTGAGTTTCATGTCAGGTGTTATGCCGCCGATGCCCATGTTGGGTCGCTCGTTGTTGTAAGTCCAGAGCCATACCGTGGCCTGATCCTGTGCCTCCTCAATCGTTTCAAAGATGTATTGGCTGAGCCACTCGCCGCGAACTG
>NZ_JBVCWP010000317.1:0-4114 GCF_057460485.1 Boseongicola sp. | reverse complement strand
GAGGGAACGGTATGGACCACGCACAATGCATTGAAGAGCTGGTCGATAAAGCAGCGATTGCCGATGTAATCCACGCCTATTGCTACCACTTCGACCGGGCAGAAGCGGATGACGTTTTGGCTCTTTTTACCGATGACGCTGTCGTGGATTACGGCCCGGACGTGCCGACGATGAACGGCGTGGAGGAAATAGGCCCGATGATTGAGCGCGGGCTGAAAAGTTTCTTCGCGGCAACAAGCCACCACATTTCAAATGTAACAATCCAATTTGAAGGACCGGATGCGGCGAGAAGCGTTTCGTATCTTTATGCTTGGCATCGCTATCATGACGGAAGGCCGAACAGTGAATTATGGGGGCAGTATCACCATGCCTTCAGCCGCACCCCTGAGGGCTGGAAAATTTCGCGTCTGTTTTTGTGTGCTGCGGGATCGAACAGCTTTCATCGTGAAACGATGCACCCGATCGGTCGTCGCAACTGAGCTTGAGCGGGTTCATCCTTGACGCCTACAGCCCGTTTGCCTTGCCCAGCCTTTAAAACGGGCTCGAGGAGGCGCGCCGACAGACTATGTCTACAACTTCATACAGGTCGATCAAATGGCCAACCTCAAGGTGGATTTTGATCGGACACATAGGAGAGACGGCGCGGGGATGCGAGGTGCTTTCCCACTTTAAAAGTGATATTTGCGCCTTTGCCGGTGCTGCGGAAGACCTCCAAAAAAATCCGGAATTAGGAAGCTTTGGACTGGTCGATCAACTCATACGACCGCGTCCAAATTAGATTTAAAGACTCCTATTGGAACTTGGGATGTATCAACCGAGGACCGTGGCTGTGGCCCGTGCCAGCGCATCAACAACCTGATCTACTTCGTCACGCGTTATACAGAGGGGCGGCGCGAAACCAATTATGTTGCCCTCGGGCATCGCGCGAGCAATGACTCCAAGACGTGTCATCTCATTGGAGATCTTTGGTGCGACTGTCATGGGCGGATACCAGATGCGCTCGGCGGGATTTTCCATGAACTCAACCGCTGCGAGGAGCCCAATGCCGCGGACCTCTGCCACATTCGGATGATCACCCAAAACCTCGCTCAGACGCTCGAGGAGATACGGCCCTGTTTCACGGGCGTTGTCGACCAACCCGGTCCGGTCCACGAGTTCCAGTGTCGCAATTCCGGCAGCGGCTCCAATCGGATGAGCTGAATAGGTCCAGCCGTGACCCAGAGGACCGAAGTCGTCCGCCCCCTGCATCAGAACGTCAAAGACGCGGGAGGAGATGATCGAGCCCGAAAGCGGGGCATATGCGGAGGTCAGACCTTTTGCGATGGTCATGAAATCGGGTTTGAGGTCATAGAGGTCGGAACCAAACATATGTCCGGTCCGGCCGAACCCTGTGACCACTTCATCGACGATAAAAAGGATGTCGTTTTGCGCGAGGACCTCTTGCATGCGAGCCCAATATCCCGCTGGCGGAGGCACGATGCCCCCGGTTCCGAGCACAGGTTCTCCGATGAACGCCGCAATGGTGTCAGCGCCTTCGTGCGCGATCATGTCCTCAAGCGCGCCAATCAGATAATCGGTGAACTCGGCTTCGGTCATGTCCGCATCGGGCCGTCGAAGATAGTGCGGTGTTTCGGTATGCAAAAACCCATCAAGCGGAAGGTGGAACCGGTCGTGATAAACCTTGAGGCCTGTCAGTGAACCCGACACCAAACCGGAACCATGATAGCCCCGCCATCTGCTGATAATCTTCCGCTTCTCCGGCTTGCCGCGCAAAATGTTATAGTGCCATGCGAGCTTAACGTTGGTTTCGTTCGCATCTGACCCTGATAGGCCGAAATAGACGCGCGCCATGTGATCTGGCGCTCGATCCATGACCATTTTTGCAAGACGGATCGCGGGTTCGTTGCCATGACCTGCGAAGGAATGGAAATAAGCCAGATCATGCGCTTGTTTGGCGATTGCATCTGCAATCTCTGTCCGGCCATAGCCGGCGTTCACACAATAAAGCGCCGCAAATGCGTCTAACAGACGGTTGCCGTCACGGTCGGTCACAAAAACGCCGTCGCCGCCCGTGATGATCCGGCCGGGAACGTCACCGCGGGCGTGCTGGGCAGTGTGCGTCGTCGGATGGAGCAGACAGTCTCGATCCCATGCCGCCAATTCATCATTAACCAAGGCTTCGGTGCGCGTCATAGCAGGCCTTCCATTCGGGTGTTTACAATCAGTTCAGGCATGCTCGCTTGGTTTGGCAGGGACAACGCAAAGCTCACAATATCTGCGACAGTCTCGGGGGTTAGGCGATCAGCTTTCGCAGTTGCACCGCTAAGGCCCGCGATTAGGTCAGTATCGATGGCACCGGGACAGACCGCTGTGGCACGAATGCCGTCGTCCCATCCTTCGGCGCGCGCGGCCTGGGTCATGGCCAGAAGTGCGTGCTTTGACATTGTGTATCCGGCGGAGCTGCCGGGACGGAAGCGCTTTGCGTCTGTGGACGCTATATTGATAATGCGCCCGGCACCCGTCTTGCGCAACTCGGGCATCGCAGCCCGGGTCAGCAGGAACGGTCCCCTGACATTGACGGACCAAAGATCATCCAGGTCTTTGACATCGCCCACGGTGAACCCAACCATGCGAAATATTCCAGCATTGTTAACAAGCGCATCAACCTGGCCGAAGCGCTCGACCGTCGCAGCGACCCAAGCCTCTGCTGCGCCCTCAACGGTTGCGTCATAGGGCACCGCAAGAAGGTGGTCTGGGCCTTTCTCAAAAACATCTGCCTGGGTAGTATCCCGCAGACCGAGCGACACCCTCCAGTTTTCCGACAAAAGTCGCTCTGTAATCGCCGCGCCGAGGCCCCGTCCACCGCCAGAAATCATCGCGACCTTAGTCATCAGAAAAGCCCTTGATAGTAGCCACCGTCATTGACAATATTCTGTCCGGACATGAAGCCCGCCTGCGCCGAGCATAAAAATGCAACCAGATCTCCGCATTCTGATGGATCGGCGAAGCGGCCCGCCGGGCAGTTCTCGATCCGGTTTTGCACAATTGCTTCGTAGGTCGTGTTGCCACGTTTGGCGTGCCCGTGCAGGTTGGTGTGCAGCGCGTCGGTGTCGAAGAGACCGGGGCAGACTGTATTGATGGTAACATTGTGCGGAATAAGGTCGCGGGCCATTGCTGCTGACGCTCCTGACAAGGCCAATCGGGCTGCATGACTATGGGCGAAGCCGACTTGGGGAAACTTGATGAAGCTGACCGACATATTTACGATGCGGCCAAAATTGCGTTCCTTCATACCCGGCGCAACGGCTTGAATCATCTGGATCGATGACAAGAAGTGAACTTCGAGCCAATAGCGCCAGTCTTCGATCGTTATTTGATCATAGGGCGTGGGAACTTGACGGACGCCAGGGTTATTTACAAGAATATCCACTGGACCGGCAGCCTCCAACAGGGCTGCGCGACCGTCGGCCTCGTTGAAATCGGCCGCCACCGTCCTGACCTCGACGCCGAACTCTTCGCGGATCTTCGCGGCCTCAGCTTCAAGTGTCTCAGTACCTCGTGCGTTCAACGTTACGTGTACACCTTCGTGCGCCAGAGACCGGGCTGTGGCCAGTCCAAGGCCGCGGCTGGCTGCAGTGACGATGGCACGTTTGCCTGTTAGTCCGAGATCCATAGGGTTGTTCCTTTATTATTTTTGATGTCGCTCAGGCGACCTTGGCATGCGCTGGCAGAAGCTCGTTCAATCCTGCGATCAGACCCTTTCGGGCATCGGCTGACAGATCGCGAAGCGGTGGGCGCATGGGGCCGCCACCGTCGAAACCCAGATAGTCCATCGCGGCCTTGGTCGAAGGATAAAGAGTGCGGCCTTCACTGGTAAACAGCTCTGTCAGTGCGATGCCGGTGCTTTGAAGCGCCCATGCCTCTGTCGTGCGCCCGCTGCGTGCAAGCTCCCACATGTCCAGACAGCCCGGGGCCCATACGTTTGGGAAACAGTCGATCAGCCCGTCTGCCCCGGCCAGGGTCGCGGGCACCCCAAAGGCCGACGAAGGGCCACAGAAGACGCGGATCCGGTCCTTCACCCTTAGAAGAGTGGCATGGAAATTCGTCCAGCTTC
>NZ_JBVCWP010000316.1:0-4123 GCF_057460485.1 Boseongicola sp. | reverse complement strand
CAAAAGTTGTAACCGGTGGCGGCGCTCAGAGCAAGCTTATTTTACGGCTAACTGCGGGTAATTCGCCGATTCTGCCAGATTTTTCAAGAATCTGGCAGAAAGCCTTCGACAACACGGTCCCGCCCGTCAAAATCGGGGTGCACTGCAATCGAGACTAAACCGGCATTGACAAACAGTTTATGAACGGCCTTCGCCTGCGTTGGCCCGATCTCAACAAGAACGCGGCCACCCGGATGCAGATGCCCGCGCGCATGTGCCGCAATCTCGCGATAGCCGGTCAAGCCATCTACAAAGTCGGTCAGGGCAAGATGCGGATCACATTGCGCAACCTCTGGAGAGAGTGCGTTCATTTCGGTTGGGTGGATATAAGGCGGGTTAGAAACGATCAGATCAAACCGTCCGTCAACCGAATGAAACCAATCTGAGACCACAAACGTCACGCGGTCAGAAACTTCCAAAGAGACTGCGTTTTCCAGGGCAGTTTTCAAGGCGTCTGGCGAAACATCCGTAGCAATCGCAGTTGCGTCGCGCTTTTCCGCCAAAAGCGTCAGTGCAATGCAGCCCGATCCGGTACCAATATCAAGCACGTTGTCGAAATCACCTTGCAGCGCACGCTCAACCAAAATCTCAGTTTCTGGCCTAGGATCAAGGACATGCGAAGAATTCTTAAACCATCGCCCGAAAAACAACCGCCCCCCAAGTATCCGTGATACGGGCTCACGTTTTCCACGCCTCGCACAAAAGGCATCAAATACGATCCTAACTTCAGGGGGAAGGTCATCGCGCAGATGGAGCGTTAGCCGATCAGACTTGATAGCAAGGGCCGCGGTCATCAATCGGCGGACATCCCGCATCGAGTAGGCAAGCCCATTCTCATCCAGCGACCGCGCGGCGCGGGTCATGGCCTGCTGCACGGTTTCGGGTGTCGCGCCTTCGCTCAAAGCCCCTGCTCGGCCAGTTTCGCTGCCTGATCTTCGGCAATCAACGCCTCAATTACCTCGTCGAGATCACCAGCCAAGATATCTCCGAGCCGATAGAGCGTCAGGCCGATCCGGTGGTCCGTCAGCCGTCCTTGCGGGAAATTATACGTCCGTATCCGCTCCGAGCGGTCCCCGGATCCAACCTGAGATTTCCGATCCGCGGCCCGCTCCTGATCCACCTTTTGTCGTTCTAGATCAAAGAGTTTCGCCCTGAGCACCTGCATCGCTATGGCACGGTTCTGGTGCTGAGATTTTTCGGAAGACGTCACAACCACGCCAGTCGGAATATGAGTAATCCGCACCGCAGAATCGGTGGTGTTTACGTGTTGCCCGCCCGCGCCGCTGGCCCGCATCGTATCAATGCGAATGTCCGTCGTTGGAATATCAATATCCACCTCTTCCGCCTCGGGCAGAACCGCGACTGTAGCAGCCGAGGTGTGAATGCGCCCGCCACTTTCGGTTTCCGGGACGCGCTGCACTCGGTGGACACCACTTTCATACTTCAGTCGTGCGAACACGCCTTCTCCAGACACATTCGCAACCACTTCCTTCACACCGCCAAGCTCAGTTTCCGCAAATTCGACAATCGTAAACCGCCAGCCCTTTGTCTCAGCGTATCGCTGATACATCCGTAGCAAATCACCTGCAAAAAGCGCTGCTTCTTCGCCGCCCGTTCCGGGCCGAATTTCTATGATCGCCGGGCGGGCATCGGTCGCATCGCGCGGCAAAAGCGCAACTCTCAAGGCCTGTTCAACCTGCGGAAGTCGCCCCTTGAGGGTTGCAAGTTCCTCTTCCGCCAAGGCCCGCATTTCCGGGTCTTCAAGCATCGCCTGTGCCTCAGCCTCGGCTGCAACAAGCTCTTGATATTGCGTAATTTCTTCGACGACCGGCTTCAAATCAGAGTATTCGCGCGCAAGGACAGCAATCTCGGACCCATCCGCGCCTCCAGCCATTTTGGCTTCCAAGAATTGAAAGCGCCCAATGATCAGTTGAAGTGTGTCTGCCGGGATCATCTTTGTCGTCTCTCCGATCCACCCTCTAAGGTCAAGACAGCGTGACTTTGCGCGAGTGGCTTTCGATGCTATAATTTTGTTATGTGGAAGCTAGCATTAATCCTCGGCCTTGCTGCCAGTCCAGGCTTCGCTGACATCACAGGCCCCGGTGGAAAAGTCATCGAGTGCTACTGTACGGACACCCAAGGATCGCGCGTCGAGCTTGGCCAGGAGATATGCCTGTTCGTCAATGGCCGCGCCTTTATGGCTTTGTGCGAGATGGCACTGAACGTACCGATATGGCGAGATACCGGCATTGGTTGCCTGTCGTCGTCACTCGACGAAAATATCCTCCAGTTCAGCAAACCAACGCTCCATTCGTTCGCGGTTTACACCCCGATCTGAGCCATAGCTGTAGCGCGACCTAGAAATAACCGACAGCTTTGTAGCCGATCCCTCGGCCACAGCTTTGACAGTGATGTAGTCGCGAAACCCGACCCACTTTGTATGCGCCACAAACGTCAACATTCCCTCGTCTACACTTCCGTCCAGGCGTCGTACGCGTGGTTCTGCCCGGGAAATCGCAATCAAAGCCTCCAAAACGGCTACCGGGTCGCCTGAAAATCGCGGTGCCTCGCGCCCTATCACTCGAAACCCTTGCGCGCCGGGATCATTGGCTGTGGCAGGATCAACGTGCCAGGCATCAACATCTGTGGGGGCGAACCTTATCCATCCGGCACCAAGAATTACGACAAAAATAATGAATAAGAAGGAAGTTTGCATCACTCAATCGCCTCAAATGTGTTGGTCTTTAACGTAGATATGTTGCAGAATTTTCAAAGCAATCAAGACCGGCGGTTCCACGCCCATAGGCAGATCAATTCATAGCCCACATGCGCGCCCGCAACAGCTGTGATGTTTGCGTGATCAAACGGCGGCGACACTTCGACAACGTCCGCCCCAACAAGGTTAATCCCTGCCAAATCTCGCAGAATGATCGCTGTCTGCGCCGTTGTGAGACCACCCCAGACCGGCGTGCCTGTCCCCGGCGCATACGCCGGATCAAGCCCGTCAATATCAAACGTCAGATAACACGCCGCGTCCCCAACGATGTTTTTCACTGCGTTTGCAGTCGCCGCAGCACCCTTTTCATGAACCCACCGCGCGTCAAGCCGCGTAATCCCTAAGGCCGTGTCATTTGCAATGCGGATACCGATCTGAACCGACCGATCTACATCGATCAGTCCCTCCTGTACCGCCTTATAAACAAAGGTCCCGTGATCCACGCGCGCCCGGTCATCATCCACCCAAGTATCTGAATGCGCGTCAAACTGCACCAAGGCCAAAGGCCCGTGACGCGCAACATGTGCGCGCAACAATGGTAATGTGATCGAGTGGTCACCGCCAAGTGTTAGACATGCAGCACCCTGATCCAGAATGCTGGCAGCATGGCGCTCAATCAGCCCGGGAACCTCGGCCACTTTCGCATAATCGAACGCCATATCTCCGTAGTCTACTATCGCAAACTCTCCCAACGGATCAAAGCCCCAGCCATAGGGAGGATCGCCGGCCTGAAGCGTGGACGCTTCGCGCAATGCACGCGGCCCAAACCGCGTCCCCGGACGGTGCGTGACGGATTGGTCGAAAGGCACACCCGTTATCGCCAGATCAATGCCCGCAAGATCCTTCGTCAGCTTCCTGCGCAAAAACGACGGCACGCCTGCGAATACGTTTTCGTAGGCGAGCCCGCGCGGCTCTGCCCGTGTGAACGCGACATCAACCTCATTTGCGGCGTCTTCCAGTCCCATGCACTGTTCCCTTTGCGGCTACAAACTAAAGGCCCGAACATCGGCCTCACGTCAAGTATCGAGCGATTGCGCAGGCTCGACCGAGCGAAAAACCGGCCCCAAGAAGCGCGATGTCGTCGTTGAAGTCATAGGTCGGCTGGTGCTGCGCCGGGCATTCACCCTGTCCAATCCACATATAGGCTCCGGGGCGTCCCTCCACCGTATAGGAAAAGTCCTCGACTCCCATGCGCGGGATCAAATGGTTATCCACGGCATCAGCTCCAACAAGTTCACTAGCAACCTCAGCCGCAAACGTCGCTTTGTCGGGATCGTTCACAGTCGGGGGAATGTCGTTTGTGTAGGT
>NZ_JBVCWP010000315.1:0-4215 GCF_057460485.1 Boseongicola sp. | reverse complement strand
CGCGAATCTCGAACGCGCAATCGCTCTTAATCCCAATGATGCGCGCATCCGTTTGGAGTTAGCGCATACTTTCGACTGGTTTCGTATGCAGGACCGCGCGTTGCCAGAGATTGAAATGGCAATCAAACTGAGCCCGCGAGACCCAATGCTACAGAACATGTACTTTTACAAAGGGCATATCCTGTTTCACCTTGGCCGCCACGAAGAAGCGCTGGATGCCGCACAGCAATTGGGCTCTGTCGCGACAAGCAACACATGGCGTCTGTTTCACCATCTTCTGCGCGCCGCAAACCTTGCTGAGATGGACCGAACGGAAGAAGCTCGCGAGGTCGTGGAGGCGGCTTTGAGTATCAACCCGAAGCTTTCAATTTCAGCGATGCAGAGACAGTTCGCCGGATCAAAAAATCACCCTGAAAACCGGAAAATCTGGTTGGCGAGTTTGAAGAAGGCAGGTGTGCCGGATTAAGCTCGAAAATTCCAACAGATCGAAAAACAGACGTTCCTGAGTTGCGCAGCTTTGGTAAGTCTGGGCTCGAAGCGGACTTGCGGCGATGCAGCGGGTTGAGTTTGAACCGTGTCCCGGAAGCCGCCATTCCCGAAACGCAGATATTCTGCCCATTTTAAAGGCGCCCGCGAGTTCATTCAATCCGAGCGAGACCGGTTTTTCCGGCACTCTGCACCTAATAGCATGAAGCCCAACATACAGGCGCACACGACTGCACTCGTGACGCCGATCACAAGCGAGTAGCCTCCCTCTATCCACAGGATCGAGCCCATGTACGGGGCTGCGGCAAGAGCAAGGTAATAGGGAATTGCGAGTGCACCAAGGATTGTGCCAATGGAAGCATAACCGAGGCATTCTGAGACCAGCACAGGCTTCAGAACACTCGTCAGCCCGTAACCAAGCCCGAACAGCGCGGCAAACAGAACGCCGATCCCCGCACCTTCTTCTGAGGCGAGAATTGCTCCAATGCCCAAAGCCATAAGGGCAACAGATACAATTACGACCGTTATGGCCCCGCTGTGAAGGCCGTTCCACAATAAGCCGAAACGAGCAATCGCCTGAAATGGGCCTATAAGCGCGACTGAAAACAAAGCCACGTTCTCGCTTTGTCCAAGTTCAACCAATGCTGGAACGCTATGGCTCAGAACCATACCTTCAGCAAACGCGAGAAGCGAGAAGGTGAAAAGCAGATACCAGAACATCGGCCGCACCCTCGCATCTCTCAGCGCTTTGCGTGATGCTCGGTGGCGCTCTCGGCGATCAAGATTGCAGGACGCCGGTTCGAGGATGGCGCCGCCTAGGTACATGAGGGGAGCCGTCACGCACGCAGTCATTAAGGCAAACGCCAGAACAGACACGCGCCAGCCGTAGAGATCGGCCAGCCAATTAGCGACGGGATACGCCAGAACGGTCGAAAGCCCGCCGATCAAAGCAACCACCGTAATCGCGCGACGTGCTCTTTGCCGAAGGACTCGGGCGATGAACGTAAAAGTGGGCTCGTTGAGGCATGATCCTTGGGCAACGCCTATGGCTATCCAGGACAACACAAAAGATATATGACTAATCGACTGGGATAGCGAAACAAGGCCGACGGCGCCAACCAATGCTCCGCCACCGAGCAAAAGGCGTCCGCGTCCCGCATCGATTATGCTGCCAGCAAAGGGTGCGATCAAAGCAGAAGTGATAACTGCAGATGTCAAACCCAAGCTTAGCTGTGATTTAGAAAGCAAGGTCTCAGTTTCCCAGACCAGGAGCAAAGCCCCAAAGATATAAAACAAGCTGCCCCAGGCCGTGAACAACCCAAGGCCGAAGCACAACAAAGCTCGACCCTCATTCGGCCTTGGCTCACCAGCCGGACTGGGTACGTCTGTTGACGTTGGATCGTGTAAAAGGTCGTGGCCCAAATTTACGTCCCACTACTCTGGATGGAAAATGCTTTTTTCCAAAAAGCCTTGGCAAAAAAGTTCCAAAAATCAATGGAATTCATTTTTCTAGTTCTATCAAAATGTTATTCTGCAGTGCTGTGACGCAAAAATGTGCAAGCGCCTTGCGGACACCATCGGAGCCTCTTTGGTGAGTTGAGACGGCCATCCGGAGATGCAGAACCGGACATTGGCGCAGCCGTAGCGAAAGCGCGCTTCGTCCCGCAGAGCCGTCATCCCTGCCTTAAGTAGCGAAAGACCGGAAAGAGCCCAAAGCGGACGCCATCGTTAGCGAAGGCACCCGCTCTAGATTTTCTTGGCCTGCTCAATTATTGGCAGTCAACGGATCGATAATCTGAGGAACTTCGGTAATTTTTGCGAAAGGAATGCCACTCTTTTCTGAGTGATTTCGGATGACGTCCTCGTTTTCAGCCAAGTAGACGCAGAACGTTTTTTCTCCAGCAACGTAAGAGTGCTGCCATTGGATGTCTGGGCCGATTGCTGCAAGAGCTTTGTTGGAGGCCCTCGCTGCTCCGCAAAGTTCAGTCAATGAGAATTCACCGATGCCGGGTATATCGCGCTCAATTATGTAACGTTTCATCTTGTCTACCTTTCAATTGGAATACAGACATGTTGACAGGGTTCGTTGCCAACTCAAAATTCAATTTTCTTTCTTGGTTGAAAGGTAACCTTTAGTATAATTACTTGTATTTTTGTTGATTGAAGGTAAATTTCATTAAATGGCCGCTTCTTCGCACCTCAAATCTTTGCAAGCTCTAGAGCTGGCTGTGCGTGAGGGGTCTTTGAAGGCGACCGCGGAAAAGTTGGGGATTACCCCTGCAGCAGTTGGACAGCGCATTCGATCTCTGGAGGATTACTTGGGGAGTGACTTGTTGATGCGGGGCCGTTCCGGGCTACAGCCGACGCGAGTTCTCGATCAAGCCATTGCAGACCTCAGAATTGCATTTGAGGCATTGGATCGCGCCTCGGACACTCTTGATTTCCAACGCGTCAGCGAAATTCATATCGTTGCTGATCCTGACTGGGCCGACCTTTGGTTGTTGCCAAGGCTATCTGAATTCAGGGACGAACATCCCAACCTGTTGTTCTGCATCAACGGCACTGGTGATGTTCCAGTTCGATTAGGATCGCCGGATGTACGAATTGCCACCGACATCGCTGATGGTGAACCACTTTATCAAGATATTCTGGTGCCGGTAACAGGATTGGACAATACAAGACGTGTTGGTGACTTTGATCCGGTGCTTCAGATGGAAGGAATGCCACTTCTCCACCTTAAAAATCGGTTGGAATGCGATAATAATCCAGGTTGGATCGATTGGTTTCAAAGGTACGGTCACCGCGAAAGTGGCCGAGATCGAGGCGTCAGTTACCCAAATGCGCGACTTGCGCTTGACGCCGTGAAGCAGAATGTTGGGTTTTTATTTTGCAACCTGTCACTTGTTTTGCTTGATCTTGAGCAAAAAAAGATTGCGCACCCGTTCCCACTATCTCAGCACATTACATCACCTCATCCTTATCGGATGAAACTGAGAAATGATGCGCGAAAGCGTGCACCGGTCTTAAGATTTGCAGAGTGGCTAAATTCCAAATCGCTTGAGACACAGGCGGCCATCGATGCAATAAAGATAGCCTAGCAAGGGTTTGAATGAACGGCAGATTCGTCCCGCAGAGCCGTCTTTCCACTCCGTTTTCATTCATGCCCTTGAGACTACGATGCCGACACGCGGAGGTCACAAAATCATACTCTGTCTCCCCCAAGCCCCATGCCAACGACATTGCCGGGTTGCGGGGGCTGGCGGAATTGCATAGATAGCGCCTGACCAAGCTAACTTATAGGCCCGTGCTTCATGGAAAACGTCGTCCTTACCATCCATCTTCTTCTGGCAATCGCGCTGATTGGTGTTGTGCTTTTGCAGCGTTCGGAAGGGGGCGGTCTGGGCATGGGCGGCGGCGGGGCCGTCAGCGGACGCTCGGCGGCCACCGCGCTTGGCAAGGTGACCTGGATTCTGGCCGCGGCCTTTATCGTGACTTCGATCACCCTGACCATCATCGCCGCGCAGAATGCCGCCGGGGTGTCGGTTCTTGACCGTCTGACAGATGCGCCGCCCGCGCCCGAGGCAAGCGTTCCCGCCCTGCCCGATGCAGACACGCTTTTGCCGCCGCCAAGTGGCGATACGGCACCCTTGACGCCGACCGCCGACTAACCACAAAGAATTGATAGCAAAACCAGTGCCGCAACATCATCTTGCGGTTGGCTTGCGCTAT
>NZ_JBVCWP010000314.1:0-4225 GCF_057460485.1 Boseongicola sp. | reverse complement strand
CAGGGCAACGTCTTCGGCCGATACGCCGTCGTAGCCGCCCTCGGCGATGATCCGGTCGCAGAGGGAGGATGCGATTTTTTGACGCTCCATGTCGATGTCACCGGTAGTTCCCCGGTAAGATTTTCGGAGACTGGAGTCGCCGAAGAACGCGAACCAAACAGCGAGCTTCTTGCGATTGCAGACACCGGGATGGAATTGCGCCTCGACAATCGAACGCAGCTTGTCCGCTGCTGACACGTCGACACCATCCACTTTCCTCATCCAATGTTGGCGATGTTCCTCCGCCAGATGCGCAAGCGTGGCGGCCAGCAACGCGTCCTTCGACTTGAAGTGAAAGTTGACGAGGCCCAACGACAGGCCCGCTTCCTTCGTAACCGAGTTGAGCGTCGTTCCCGATATGCCCGCCCGAGCGATACAGTCGATGGTGGCGCCAATCAACTGTTGTCGCCGCACCTCTGGCGGTGCGGTGCGGGGGCGTTTCTGATCCTCGATCTGAGTCATTATTGTTTTCCATTGAATGATCATTCAATCATTGTATTGAAAAAAGAGACCTGTCAACGTCCGCGCGATCACCAACGATTCGCCCAAGGAGCCGCAGAATGACCGTTCAGTTGCCGCAGCATGCAGAAACCGTAATCATTGGAGGCGGGTCGATCGGCTGCAACACCGCCTATCACCTGACAAAGCTCGGAATGCGCGATGTCGTGGTCCTTGAGCGCAACAAACTGACGTCCGGCACGACGTGGCATGCGGCGGGCCTTATAGTGGCTGGTCTGCTCAAATCCGAAGCCGAATGCGAAATCTACACTCATGGCCGAGACCTTTACGCCAACCTCGAAAAGGAAACCGGCGTGCCGACTGGGTTTCGGGATGTAGGGTATCTTCAGATCGCGTCGAACGAGGAACGGGTTCATGAAATGCGGCGCGTCGCGCCATTCATGCGGCGGCATGGCATCAACATACACGAGATCTCTCCGGAGGAGACCGCAGAGCTTTTCCCGATTGGAGATTTGAGCGATGTCCTCGCCGGCTTCTACATTCCCGAAGACGGCCGGGCGAACCCGGTCGACGTCACTATGTCGCTGGCCAAGGGGGCGCGCATGGGCGGTGCCAGGATATTTGAAGACACGACAGTCTGTGAGATTATTGTCAAAAACGGCACAGCCACTGGCGTCCGAACAGCTGACGGGCAGACGATTACATGCGAAAATGTTGCGATATGCGGCGGAATGTGGTCGCGGCAACTGGGCGCCAAGGCGGGCATAAACCTGCCGTTGCAAGCGGCGGAGCATTACTACCTGATCACTGAAAAGATAGATGGTCTCAGCCGTGATCTTCCCGTGCTCGAAGATCCCAAGACCTACACCTACTATCGGGAAGAGGTTGGCGGCTTGATGCTGGGGCTATTCGAGCCGGGCGCAGCGCCCTGGAAGCTCGAAGGCATTCCCGAGGATTTCTCCTTCGGCGAGATCGAGCCTGACTGGGATCGCGTAGGCCCGTATCTGGAACTGGCGTTCTCGCGCGTGCCGTCGGCAATGAATGCCGGCGTCCGGAAGCTGTTCTGCGGACCGGAAAGTTTCACACCCGACCTCGCACCCCTTGTCGGCTCGACACCGGAACTTCGAAATTGCTATGTCGCCTGCGGGATGAATTCCCTTGGCATTTTGAACGGTGCGGGAACCGGTAACGTACTGGCCCACTGGATCGTGGACGGGGTGCCGCCGATTGACGTGACTGGCATAAACGTAAATCGCTTCACAAAAAACGAGGCGACCCGCTCGTTCCGCCGCGACCGGGGCCCTGAACTGCTCGGCAAGATGTTTGGCCAGCATTTTCACAACGAAAGCTTCAAGACCGCACGCAACCTCAAGCAGTCCGCGCTGTACGACCGGCTGAAAGCGGCCGGCGCATATTTTACTGAAAGCCACGGCTGGGAGTTGCCGGACTGGTTTGCGCCCTCACCGGAGGCTGCAAAGATTGATAGCTACAGCTGGTTCCGGCAGAATTGGTTTGACTGGCACGCGGAAGAACACCGCGCGGCGCGCGAGAACGTCATCCTGATGGACATGTCTTCCATGTCGAAGTTTTCGGTCGAGGGTCGGGATGCTTTGGCGCTTTTGAACCGGATCAGCTGCAATCAAGTGGATGTGTCGCCGGGCCGCGTTGTGTACACCGCTTGGACGAACGAAAAGGGAGGGTTCGAGGCGGACCTCACCGTTACACGGCTGACCGAGAGTAAGTTTCTCGTAGTGGTCGGCGAGAACAGCCACGGACATACCGAGATGTGGATGCGCCGACACATAGAACAGGGTGAATCCGTGGTGATCACCGACATTACGCCGGGGGTCACACAAATCAATATCCATGGACCGCGGGCGCGCGATCTGATGCAGATGGTCAGCTTTGCCGATCTCAGCCATGACGCCTTTCCGTTCATGACTGCGCAGGAAATCGATGTTGGCTATTTCAATTTGCTTGCGCTTCGCGTGACCTACGTGGGCGAACTCGGTTGGGAGCTTCACGTACCTGCGCCACACGCCGTGCAGGTGTATGATCTGCTGATGGAGGCCGGCAAGGCGTTCGGCATCCGTAACGCTGGCATGCAGACGCTAAGTTCGCTTCGGCTTGAAAAGGCCTATCGCGATTTCGGCGTCGACGTCGACAATACTGACAACCCGATCGAAGCGGGCCTTGGTTTTGCGGTCAAACTCGACAAGCCCGACGGATTTATCGGCCGCGATGCGCTGACTGCAATCAAAGCGAAGGGCGTGCCAAGGAATCGAATGCTCCAGTTTCTGCTGAACGATCCGGAGCCGTTGCTCTACGGCAACGAGTTGATCTATCTGAATGGCAAAGAGGTTGGCCACCTTCAGGTCGGAGCCTACGGCCACAGTTTGGGAGGTGCCGTTGGAATCGGCTTTGCGGAGTGGATAGAACCGCTAACCGGCGAGATTGTATCGAAGGGCAGGTGGCACATCGATGTGGCGGGTCAACTGGTTCCCGCCACGGTGTCTTTGAAGCCTCTTTTTGACCCTGAAATGAAGAGGATTAGGCGCTGAAGACCTTTCATAAGAAATTTGGTTGAACGCGGAGGGTGGGCAAGTAGCGTCGCGGGATGGCCAAACACGGCCCATTCCGCCACTTCAACACAAGCCCCGAGATCATTCGCCTAACAGTAATGTTGTTCATTCGCTTCCTGCTAAACTCGCCATTGTTGGGCTAGATTTGAATGTCCGCTATGCGGACAAAGCTGCCGTTCGTGTCTGTTGGCATTTAGGAACCATAGCCGCCATTCGATCGGGAACGACATCTCTTCAGCAGGTCCAATTTCAAGCGCAACCGCGCCGCCGTTCTGGCCGAGTGGTGTTAATTTGGTGCGGCATAGAAGGTAGCAGGGATTGGCAAACGGAGACTGGTTCGCATTTGTCTGACAACACCCGCATTAGCCGGGGCTCCGCAGATTGGTGCTTGTGCTCACAACCCAAGCGTGCGAACCACTATAGACATGAGTGATCGGCAGTTTCCAGAAGGCATCGCTTCGTCGACCATGCGTCGCCTGTCGAGAGCTATAGCACAATCCGTTGGGGGGGTGCTTACAGCGATTGCGACTGTCATGTACACGATTTCCTTCGCCGCAGTTGCCTACGGAGGAGATCTCGCGGTCTTTCTGAACCGCGGGATCGGACTTATGCTTATAGGAACCGCGATCTCTGCGGCAATAGTCGGGGCTACTGCTTCTGTCCGCGGTATGATCTCACATCCGGAAGAGACCCCGCTTCTGCTGGTGGTTTCGGCGTCGCCGTCGCTAATGGCCGCGGCGACGGCCGCAGGCGCTGGACCGGGAACCGAGGAGTATTTCGCAACCTTTTTCGTTTTTCTCATGGGCAGCACCGCCCTGACCGGTTTGTTTATGATCCTTGTTGGCCGGCTGCGCCTCAGCTTCGTAATGCGCTATCTGCCGTATCCGATCATCGGTGGGGTGATCGTCTCCATCGGTTACCTGCTGATTATCGGCTCCGTATCGCTGATTTTAGAGCGGACAGTGAATATCTACTCGTTGCCCGCGATATTCGCCGGCGGAGGATTTGCTGCCGTTGCGCCTTGGACCATCGGCGCTCTGGCATTGTTCGTCGCCGCACGGTGGCTCCCGGCGACCGCGATCCTTCCCGTCGGCATTTTCGCAGCTTTTGCCGCTTTTCACATTTTCCTGCAAATTGCAGGATTG
>NZ_JBVCWP010000313.1:0-4227 GCF_057460485.1 Boseongicola sp. | reverse complement strand
CTGATCAGCCCCAATTAACTGGTCCAGTTTGAATGTTAGTGCATGAGCGGTCTGTGGTCCATCGGAAATGGTATGTGCTTGCAACACATAGCGTCCTGTAGAGCCGTCAGAAATCATTTCGTACCGCAATGAACTCCAAGATGATACATTGAACAGGTTCCGTCTTATCCGAGAGAGTAGAACCAATGGCCGAAAGAGTTGAAGTCTTAGAAGACATTTGCAAACAGGCCGGGAGTCTGGCGCTGAAGTACTTTCGCGAGCAAGGCGCGCTGGTGATCGACCAAAAAGGGCACCAGGACTTCGTTTCGCAGGCAGATCGAAACGTCGAGCTATTGACCCGGGAACTGTTAGCCAAGGCTTTTCATGAGGACGCAATCGTCGGCGAGGAGCACGCACCGACGTCCGGCACGTCCGGATTTACCTGGGTCATAGATCCGATCGACGGCACCACAAACTTCATAAATGGAATCCCTGCGTGGACGGTCGTAATTGCCGGTGTTCGCGACGGCGTGACTGAGTGCGGCGTCATTCATGATCCTTGTAACAAAGAAACCTTCGTGGCGGTCAAAGGTGATGGTGCGACGTTGAATGGTAGACCTCTCAAACTTGAAGATGCCCGGAGGATTTCGGAAGGGACTGTTGGCGTTGGATACTCCAATCGGGTGGATGATCGCGGCATCGTTCGTCTCGTAACGGCTTTGGTCGACGAGGGCGCAATGTTTTATCGGAATGCGTCTGGAGCTCTTTCGTTGGCCTATGTCGCTGACGGGCGACTTTTGGGATACTCGGAAGAACACATGAACGCTTGGGATTGCCTTGCGGGGCAGCTCGTTGTTTCGGAGGCTGGAGGGTGTGTAGAGTCGCAAGACGCGGACTCTATGATACGGGATGGAGGACGTGTAGTTGTGGGAACACCTGCCGTTTTTGATCGACTTCTAGAGCTGTCAAAGGCGGCTTTCGACCAGACGGATTAAGCTTCTGGCAGGAGCACCGGCCCTTTTTGAGAGAATCCGACTGTGACTTCGCTTCCTACTTCCAGAGGCGTGTCGACGTCTTCATGAACGGCGAACATAGAGCCAAAGCTGGCTTCCAAAGTGTACTCCATCCGCACGCCAACATAGGTCGCCTTTGCGATCTTTGCTTTGAAGCCGTCCTGGGCGCCGATTACCAGCCTGGAAGGGCGCACAGCGAGTTTTGCCTCTCCGGGGGTGAGCCCCCGTGCCGGAAGCAAGTGTTTATATTCCTCGATTGATATCGTCGCCATATCGCCATCAACGTGCTCGATAGTGCATGGTAAGATATTCGCTTCCCCAATGAAGTCCGCGACAAAACGGTCTACAGGCGCATCATAGAGACTGCGTGGGGTGCCGATTTGAGCAATTGAGGCATTGCGCATGACAACGATTTCGTCGGAGACAGCGAGCGCCTCTTCTTGGTCATGGGTGACGTAGACAACCGTGAGGCCAAGGTCCTGCTGAATAGCCCGAATGTCTTCGCGCACCTGACGCCGCAGCTTTGCATCAAGGTTGGACAGTGGCTCGTCGAACAAAAGTACCTGTGGCTCCAAAACCAAGGCGCGCGCAACGGCCACCCTTTGTTGCTGACCGCCCGAGAGCTCGCTTGGCAAGCGTGTGTCGAACCCCTTCAGCCCAACAAGCTCCAATCCAGCAAGCGCGCGGTCGCGCGTTTCTGATTTCGAAAACCCCGAGAAGGTCAGGCCGTACGAGATGTTTTCCAGCACGCTCATGTGTGGAAACAGCGCATAGGATTGGAAAACCATCGACACGTCACGATCCGTTGCTGGTAAAGTGGTGACGTCTTGGTCGCCAATCAGAATGCGCCCGGAAGTTGCCATTTCCAATCCGGCAATCATCCGCAACGTCGTCGTTTTACCGCAACCGGATGGACCGAGCAGGGTCACTAGTTTTCCGGCCTCAACATGTAGATCAATATTATCCACTGCGACGACATCGCGACCGAAGCTTTTCGTTACGTTCTCGAAACGCACCGGCGCGGCTTTGCTAGCAATAAGAGTTTCGCTCATGTTTGTTCCTTTGCCCCGAATTGCGTACGGCGTCCGATTTTTGTGCGTCCGACCAGTACCTGAAGCACGCCGACCGCCGCCAGCATCACGAAGATCAGCGTTGTCGAGTAGGCAATGGCGAGGCCGTAGTCGTTGTTTTCAACACGCCCGATGATGTAGCTGGTCGCCATGTCGTATTCCGCGGACACCAAGAAAATGACAGCGGAAATCGCGGTCATGGCGCGCACGAAGCTATAGACCAGTGCGGCCAGAATGGCGGGTTTCAGAAGCGGCAAGATCACCTTGCGGAAGGTTTGCCACGAGTTTGCGCCAAGCGTGAGTGAGCTTTCATCAAGCGATTTGTCGAGCTGGCTCATAGAGGCGATGCCGGCGCGCACACCGACCGGCATGTTTCTAAATATGAAGCTGACGACCAAGATGATCCCCGTTCCGGTGATCTCGATCGGGGGGACGTTGAACGCCAGAATGTAGCTCACACCGATGACTGTGCCGGGGATTGCAAAGCTGAGCATGGTGCCGAATTCAAAAGCATTCTTGCCGGCGAAGGTTTGGCGTGTCAGCAGATATGCGGTGATCAGACCAACGATAGCGGTCAAGGGAGCAGCCGCGGCGGCAATGTAAATCGTTGTCCAGAAGCTGTCCCAGGCCGCGCCCGTCCAGCGGATGCCCGTTTCCTCTAGGCGGAACGAGAAGGCCGTGACGTAGTGCTTGAAGGTCAGAGAGTTGTTCACACCCCAAAGTTCGACGACGCTGCCGTATAGTATCATTCCATAGACGACTGCGGTGAACAGGCCCCAGACCCCCGCCGCGATGAACACCGGAACGGCGAGGCCGTTTGGCATCAGAGGGTGGACGCCCGCGTCGCCTTTGCCGGATACGGTCGTGTAGCTCTTTTTGCCGAGCCACATACGCTGCGCATAAAACGCCGAGAGCGTGAAGAACAGCAGCACCATCGCAAGGACCGCCGCGCGCCCCTGATCGTATTGCGCGCCAACGATGGCGAAGAAAATTTCCGTCGACAGCACATCGAAATTGCCGCCAAGAACCAGCGGGTTTCCAAAGTCCGCCATGCTTTCGATGAAGCCAAGTAGGAACGCGTTCGCAAGGCCGGGGCGCATCAGAGGCAACGACACCGTGCGAAACGTTTGCCAGCGGTTTGCGCGCAGCGTTTGGGCAGCTTCTTCCAGCGACGGCGACACGCCTTCGACGACGCCGATCAGCACGAGGAAAGCGATGGGTGTGAAAGCGAGCGTCTGGGCAATCAGAACGCCCGGCATACCATAGAGCCAGCGCGTCGGCTGGACCCCGAAAAGCTCGGCGAAAAACTGGGTGACCGTGCCTGAAAGACCAAAGAGCAGGATCAAAGCTAGACCGATGACGAAGGGCGGTGTGATGATCGGAAGGACCGTAAGCGCCCGGAGCGCGCGCTTGTAGCGAAAGCCCGAGCGCGTCACGATCAGCGCAAAGAAAAGACCCAGCACCGTCGTGAGGATACCAACGAGAACAGCCAGGAACAGCGAATTCCAGGCCGCTCCACAGCGACCGCCTGCGAGGCAGTTCAGACTCCAGAGGCGGTAATCGAAAATCTTGGACGCAAAGACAGATGCCGAATAGCCGCCCTCTTCGGTGATGAAAGCAGCCAGAAGCATCTTGGCGATCGGAAAGAAAACAAAGGCCGTGACGATGACGATGACGCCGCCGATGGCACTGACGACAAAGACGTCTCCGTTCACGGCTCCGCGCGCGGCGATTCCTTGTGTGAACAAAAACAGGAATGCCGATGCGATCAGCAAGGCACCATACCCCATCCCGAACTGGCGGTCGCCAAGCTCGCCGAACAGGGCGTTCAGCCAGTCAAAGTTGAAGCCTCGGATACCGATACCGAAACCTTGCGCAATCAGCCAACCGAAGCCGACAGCCCCGGACAAGATCAGAATTTTTGCATAGAAAGGGTCGCTTTTCTTCCGCCCAAGCGCAATGACCGATGTGATCAACGGGATCAAAAGCGGGGCCAGCCACAGTTTTTCGCCCTGTGCGATCAGGAAGACGGCAGGGGCGTAGTCGTCGTCGAAAGGATAGCCGTCCACCAGCCATTCAAACGAGAAAAAGCCATCCTCAATCCCATACCAAGGCAGAAGGCAGTACCCGACCCACCCGGCGACGATCCAGAAGATCAGCGCCGG
>NZ_JBVCWP010000312.1:0-4251 GCF_057460485.1 Boseongicola sp. | reverse complement strand
GCAAGATATGCACATTTAATAGCCTATTTCAGCGCACATTAGGGGATTCAGAAGGTGACCGCTGAGTCCAGCGCCGGCGCTTATTAGTACATATTTTAGACTGGAAAAGATGGTCCCGCTTCCGAGATGGTAATGGCACAGTTCAACTCAATCCAAGGAGCAGAACCATGTTGCCGTCAAAACTCAGATTCTGGTTGTTCGACACTCTCTCGGTAAAGACCATGCGTTTCGTCAGCGCCGTGCCGACCCGACAAGCGGAAGGGCTGACGAAGCAAGTCTATAACATGATCCGAGAAGACTTCTTCAAAAATGGTTCCCTGACGAGCCGCTCGAAAGTCCCCGAACTGATGGCCGCCATCTGGACAGGTGGGCGCGAGGCCATGCTTGTCGAGGATAAAGTTGACCGGACGACAAAGGACGCGGTCAGTGCAGTCCTCTCGCAGGTTAACGATTGCCCCTATTGCGAGGACATGCTGGTCAGCCTCGTTCACGCCGGAGGAGAGCACGAAGCCGCTGGCGACATCTTCGAGCAGAATGCTCTGCCCGAGACTGATGCGCGCCTGCGCGAATGTCTGGAGTGGGTGAGGGCGATCGCCGCGCCGGGCAATACTGACATTCCACCGACGCCCTTCACGGCGGACCAACTCCCGGAGGTCTTTGGCACGTTGATGGGCATGAGCGACATCAACCGTTTCAGCCACGTCGTCATGCAAGACTCGCCAGTCAATGCCCCCTTTGGTCTACGGACACTTAAGTCACTGACACTGAGACTATTCGGCTCGGAGCTTGAGGTGACACGTCGGCTTACGCTGGAGCCCGGGCGGGCGCTGCCCTTGTTGCCGCCGGCACCGCTGCCAGAGGACATGGCCTGGGCCAAGCCCAACGCCCGCGTCGCCGACGCGCTCGCGCGCTGGACTGCGGCAGTCGAGCGCAACGCCGAGGGTGTGATTTCCAATCCGGTAAGGCGGACGGTTGAAACTGCGTTGCAGGACTGGGACGGCGAACCAATGCCTATCAGCCGTTCATGGGCCGACGCAGACGTCGCTGAGCTTCAAGGAGAGGATCGGGACATCGCCAAGCTGGCGATCGTTCTCGCCAAGGCACCTTACCAGGTCGATGAACGAATGGCCCAGGCAGTATTGGATGAGGACCGGGACGAGGAGCGCTTCATCCGCATCCTGGCTTGGGCATCCTTTACCGCCGCTCGTCGCTTCACCCAGATCGTCGCGGCAAAAACAGCCGCTGGTCTCCCCTTCGGCAAACCCGGGGTAACGACGTTCAATCATCCAGTCGCCAACGCGCTGGCCGCATAGTCATACGGCATGGCACCGTAGCCGGGGTCTCCGGCGCCATGCCTTTTCACCCTTATTAAGGGCGTCCGCTTTGGGTCATTGGACCCGCAAGAGTTCTCTGATTCATGCCCGCCCTATCGAAGGCCAGCCGTTCCTATCGACGATGGATGTGAAATGCTCGCTATCCGGGCTCTGACCCTGCCCCATCGAACCAGACGTGGCCCAGCCACGGCACGAGGGCCGCTAGTGACCCAACGTGGACATTCCGCGGTTGTTGTTACTGTGCTGGACCAAGCGCCCACGCTCGTTGAGATTTGCGGCGTTTAAACAGTCCGCGCGCGCGCCTTCTCTCGAGGCGTCGAGCCCGTCTATCACGCGGTTTTTGCGCCTTCGTCACTCTAATGGCGTCTGATGTGCGAAGCGCAGGCTCGGCGGTCCCAGTCGGCTCGTGTGATGTTGGCGAAGCGACCTTGACAGGCGGTGGCTTGACCGACCTAGGTTCCGCTGCGGTGGGCTCGTCAGCTGAGACAAGGTAACTGTGATAGACCCAGCCCCGCTCCTGGGTCGCCGGGTCCAGTAATTGGACCCACCCATTTGCTCGGCCGACAACTTGCGCTTTTGAACCGGCGGGATAAGGTCGAAGACCAGGTGAAGACACAGACGTCTCGCCGCGCGCCCTTACGGCCTGGCTCATCCTGACCCACTCAATTGGCTCTAGTCCGGGGTCGCCTATGCTCACGGTCGATGCTTGATCCGCGCGGGCTGACAATTGGGCGGCGAGCGTAGGCTGCGCCCCTTCGTCAACAGGCTGTTGCCGTGGCAAGGAAGCGGCGGTTTCTCGGGGCAAGGGCTGTTGATCTTTCTCGCGCGCTGCTTCCTTCTCTTGCCTCAAGGACTGGAGGCTCGAGCCCCACGAGGAACTAAGCGGTTCTCTGACCTGACGATCGGCCACGGCTTGGACGCTTGAACCAACCTCTGATGCGTCCTCCGCCAGTTTAGGCGGGGGAGTAAGCAGATAGGCAGCGACGCCTACCAGAAATAAGAAAAGCACAAACCGTTTCACGGTAAGACCTCTAATCAGATCTGGGATCTTGCGTCGTCAATTTCAACGTTGCTTGGCCAGAATAGTCCATGCCGGTTTCAATTTCTCAGACCACAGGTGACTACGGTTAAGCGAGCGAGCTGGTCGCGCGGTAGTCATTCCACGGGGCGAGGCCGCTGTGCGCGGCTCTATCCTTGTTTTGGCTGCTTAGTCTATGTTCTGTACGGGCGATCCAGAGGATTTCAGACGGGATGTGTTTTTCCGCGACAGCAAGTTTCGCGGTGGCGGCGCCTCTGCTGCCGTTGGGGATTTATTGCCTGAACAGGGCGAGGCGCGAGGACGCGAGATGGATGCCGTTCGCGGCCTACCCCCTGGCGTTTGGGCTGCAGCAGGCGGTCGAGGGGGTCCTGTGGATCGGCATATCGTCCGGCGACCAGGCGCTGATCGGCGCGGCATCGCGGGGATTTTTGTTCTTCTCCCACTTTTTCTGGCTGTTCTGGGTACCGATGTCGATTCTTGCGCTGGAATCCGATGCGCACCGGAAGCGCATTCTCGCCGCCCTTGCAGTTCTGGGCGGACTATACGGCGCATCGCTTTTCCTGCCCATCCTGCTGAACGAGGACTGGCTCAGCGTGGCGGTGGTTCACCACTCGATCGTCTACAAGATCACGCTGATCTATGACGGTATCGTGAACCGGCAGATTCTTCGGGTCATCTATGCCGCGATAATTGTCGCCTCTCTATTCATCTGCTCTGCCAGGCAAATAAGGATATTTGCCATGCTGATGTTGGTTTCGGTGATCGCCGCCAATCTGTTTTTTGATTATGCGTTCACCTCCGTTTGGTGCTTTTTCGCGGCCATCTTGTCCCTCTACGTTCTCTACATCGTACGCGTGGAACTCAAGTCGGAGCCGACCGAACCCAGCGCTGCCTAATGGAGAATTCGGCATCGAGCGGAAGATCGCCGGCATCGTGACCGCGATCGAGCAAGGCAACTACAGCCGCGCCTTGGGCGACCGGCTCATCATCGCGATACAAAGTATTTGGCTGGATGCCCTTCCCCAATCTGCCCCTGCCCGTCCGTTTTTGCGACTCCTGAACCCTATGTGGGTGAGCTATGTCTGTTCTGCACCCAAGAGCAGACATAGGTTGTCACTGCACGCTCGTCATCCACTCCCTAATGGCGCGCGTAGCGCGCTGCCTGAGAGAAGCTGCAACGGCTCCGGCGGTCCAGGAAAGTGGGGCATTAAAGGATTGCGGCATCGAGTCCGCCAACGCAGGCGAGCGCCTTATGGCCGAGATCAAAGCCTTCTACGCTGCTCGCAAGGATCGGCGGATCAAGAAGGGGTGTACCCCCTCCGACAACGGCAAATTAAAGCCTTGATTTCTGCGGGTTTGGGGGGGCTTACGCGGACATTGCGGGGGTACAGGTATGAGAATACCCAGACCCTTGTTTTGTCCGCCTATGACCATTGTAGCAATGGGTATCAATGGACAGGCTCAACAAAGCGCAAGGCGGTAGAAATCGAAACCATGCGGCTGATCATGAAGAACGGCAAAATCTACAAGAACACGTTCTGATGAAATGTCCGCTTTGGGTCATTAGCGGACATCGGTGAGCGGAGCAGGCATGTCCGCTTTACCCTCAGGAGCGGACACGATGAGCGTGGCCGCAGTCAACTTAGGCCGACCGCCTCAGCGTCCACTTGGTACGTTCTTGAGCGAATCCAGCCCGGGATTTGAACCTATAGCTCAATTTTCAGGAATGGTTGATTACGGCGGATTCGCTCCTCCGCTACCAATTGTTCACCAAGGCATTGAATTCCCGGTTTCTTTGCCCATCTTCAAACTTCCGCCAGGTTTTTGTGAGAACCTGTCAGGAAGATGAAGAGGCCACTATTCGCATGACGAAACTTG
>NZ_JBVCWP010000311.1:0-4254 GCF_057460485.1 Boseongicola sp. | reverse complement strand
TGCGCCGATCTTTCTGTCGACTCCCAATGGGATCCCTGATGCAGCATGGCTGGCATCGGGTCTTGCGCTCACCATGGCGCTTTGGTGGTTGACCGAAGCATTACCGCTCGCCGCAACAGCGCTCCTGCCACTCGCCGTGGCTCCCCTATTAGGGATCGCAGATTTCGGCGAGATTGCCGTTTCATTTGGCCATCCGCTCATTATTCTTTTTCTCGGTGGGTTCCTACTAGCGAAAGCGATAGAAAAATCAGGGCTGCACCGGCGGCTAGCGTTCACGCTTCTCGGTATCGCCGGGAAACGTCCCGACCGCATTCTTGCTGCCATCATGCTAACAACGGCGTTTCTAAGCCTCTGGATCAGCAATACGGCGTCCGCGATGGTAGTCGCCCCGATAGCTGCGGCGATAGCCGCCTCACAGACTGAGCGCCCTGAGTTCGGCACCGCCCTGATGCTTGGCGTTGCCTTTGCCGCCACGATCGGAGGTATGGGTTCGTTAATTGGAACGCCTCCAAACGCAATCTTTGCTGCGCATCTAAGTACCGCCTATGGGATAGAGGTTGGGTTTGCTCAATGGGCAGCCGTCGGCGTGCCGACGGCGATAATCTTGCTGGTTGTAGCGTGGCTGGTCCTCACCCGGCTAACACCGCAACTGCAGCCTGAAAACCTAAAGATACCGATTGGCGGACGCCTCGAGACGATGCGTGTTTCAGAACGCCGCGTGGGGTTCATTGCCGGACTGACGGCTCTGGCGTGGGTTTTCCGTCCGGTGCTCGAGGCAGTGTTCCCAACACTCGCACTCACGGATGCTGGAATTGCTATGCTGGCCGCAGTTGCCCTCTTTCTCATTCCCAGCGGCGATGGTGAGCGTTTGCTCGACTGGCAAAGCGCCCTGACGCTGCGCTGGGATGTGCTTATCCTGTTCGGTGGTGGGCTGGCACTAGCGGGCATCCTCGATCAGACTGGCCTCGCTGCATGGATCGGAGCGAAAATCGAGACGCTTGATTACCTGCCCGAACTTTTGTTGCTTCTGATCTTTGCTGCGCTCATCGTCTTTATCGGCGAGCTGGCTAGCAACACGGCGATGGCGGCAATTTTTCTTCCGATTGCCGGCGCGGTGGCGGCGTCTCTGAATATCGACCCAGTGACCTTCATGTTGCCCGTCGCTTTGTCGGCCTCCATCGGGTTCATGCTTCCGGTTGCGACGCCGCCCAACGCGATAATCTTCGCAAGTCCGTCGGTCACGCGCGTCGATATGCTTCGCGCAGGCGCGCCGCTTGATCTGGCAGGAATACTGATTTCCGTCGGCATGGGTTCAGTTCTGGCTTCGATTTTTTTCGGATGATTGACGATTTTTCGAAGGATTTCTCCCAGAATGGCAAGGTGTAGGCAAATCTGAAGCAGTTTTTGGCCTATACTTCCCGAGGTACACTCCATCTTTCCAAAAAGACTAAAGTGTTGCGTCGACCGATTGAAACCGCACCGCAATGCGGTTGTTAGCGTAGAGATTACGTTCAAAAATGAGCACTGAGGTCGGCGTAAGGTATCAATAGCCGGACATTGAGAAGAAAGAAGCTCTTATGATGAGCCGAGCGCGCGGAATTAGCGCATTTTTTGAATTTTCAGTTTGTCTTGTTTTGCTCTATTCTTAGTCGACTCCTCAGAACGCACGAGAGCTTTGGCAATAGCCTTTAAACTCATCCCCTTTGTCGCCAGCAGATGCAGCTTTTGGATTTCATCATATGTCCAAGCTTGGCGGTGGCGTTCGTAGCGTTCGGTCATTGGTGTCGTCTGCCTTATTATTATGTAGGAGCTATCATAAAGCATGGTCGTGCCGATGGTGCCGGTACAATTTCGATAACAATTTAGAAAGGACCTGTCGATCGAACAGATGCTGTGGAAAAAAATATGTTCAATCTATTTATGTGATCGAGACCCGAACCAAATCGAGATATCCAACTACTAAGAATAATGGCTTTGTTCGCAGGCTGTGTGAAAAGCCTATTTTTTTCTTCGTTTCAGTCCGGTTCGCTTTTGAAAATCTGCAAATGAGCGGTTCAGTTCCACCAGAGAAGAGCCCAAATCTGGCAATTTTCGGCGTTCGTTGAAGCCCCTCTCGTGCAGCAGATCCTCCACATTCCGAAGCTAAGGCGGAAACCACGCTTAGTGCATTGCAGCACGGTGGATGATCTCGGGGCGTGTTTTGAAGTAACAAAATGGGATGCGTTTTGTCATCCCACGAAGCGAGGTCACCGCCCTGCCCGCCTCAAGTTGGTGTCCTCTGACAGCGCCGATCTGCCCGCTCGGGTCCGATGATTGCTGAATGCGGGTCACCTTGGATGGCGGGTTGGGTTGATCCATATCAGCGCGTCATCAGTCCACTCAGGTATGAAGCGACGGGAATCCAACACCCATCAAGAGAAATATCGATGAAACGCCTACTTGCAACAGCATTCGTTCTTTCACTCACCGTCGCCCCAGTCGTGGCCGGTCCCGTAGTGGACTTCGAAAATTCCTATAATGTGGCCTATTTCAGCTACCGCACCGCGCTTTTTGCGACAAACACAGGAGACACGGCCAAATCCGTTGGGGCACTCAAGCAACTGGAGAACAACTGGACCGGACTTATGACACAATACCGTGCCAGCCCTCCGCCACAGTTCGAAGCTGATCCATTATGGGATCAAACCATAGAAGACGTCACGAACCTTCTCGACCGATCCAAAACACTGGCCGATGCCGGTGATCTACCCGCAGCGCATGAAACGCTGGAGGGCATCCGGGAGGCGCTTGGAGCATTGCATGCACGCAACCACGTCGAGACATTCTCCGACCGAATGAATGCCTATCACACCGAGATGGAAGTGATCCTTGGCAGCGACACGGCCAATATGGATGTGGAGGTTAAGCGAGCCTTGCTTGAGCATTCGGCTGTGCTCGCATACCTCGCCACGGACGTTCTCTCGGCTCCGCCCGCCGCGGCGCTCGAAAGCCCAGAGTTTGCAACCCTTGCGGCGGGACTGCAGACATCTGTTGACCAGTTCGTCGACGCTGCCCGCTCCGGCGATGACGCCGCCCTTCTAGAGGCGATTGGAGCGCTTAAAGTGCCATATTCCAAACTGTTTCTGAAGTTTGGATAAATCCTTACCGGCTCTCGCTGCTGACGCGGATTGGGGCAGAAATCCGCCCCATCTGGCAGCTGCGAGTTTCCATCCTAGGGCTGTTTTGCCCGCAGAGCCATTATTCGACTATGCCGCATTGAGCCCCTGCTTCAGGCCAAAAGCGGGCAACTTGGGACCATTATCCGCTAGGAAAGCTGCGTGGAAAATCTTTCGCCAATAGCCCTCGGATTCCTTGGGAGCCTTATCGCCGGTCTCATGACGGCAATTGGTGCCCTGCCCGCACTCTTTGGAAAGGCACCGAGTCGGGGTGTCCGGGATATGTTGTTGGGGTTTGCGGCCGGAGTAATGCTGTCCGCGTCATTCTTCTCTCTGATTATCCCGGCTCTGGAGGCCGCGGGCATAAGGTTTGGCGAGGGCGTGATCCCCGCTTTGATTGTCGTTGTCGGAATTCTTGCAGGGATGGCTCTTGTCGCTTTGCTGAACGAAACACTCCCCCACGAGCATTTCAGCACCGGACGCGAAGGGCCGCAAGGAGCGTCACTTCGCAAAATCTGGCTCTTTATCATTGCGATTACGATCCATAACTTTCCTGAGGGTTTGGCCGTGGGAGTTGGATTTGGCGCTCATGGGCTAACGGGCGGCATGCCGCTTGCAATTGGTATAGGACTGCAGAACCTTCCCGAAGGCCTTGCAGTGGCTGTGGCATTGGTTGGTGAAGGCTACAGTCGGTCCCGCGCCTGGAGTATTGCCGCGCTCACTGGATTGGTTGAACCCATAGGCGGTGCGATTGGAGCAGCGCTGATCGCGTTCTCGGAGCCGTTCCTGCCGTGGGGCTTAGCGTTCGCAGCGGGGGCCATGCTCTATGTAATTAGTCATGAAATTATTCCGGAAACACATCGTAGCGGGCACCAGAACAAAGCGACTTTTGGGCTCTCGATAGGACTTGTTCTTATGCTATTTCTCGATGTTTGGCTAGGTTAGAGCCTCCCTTGAAAGGAACACACAATGAACGTCATCAGCGCGCATCCCGGTAAGCCGCACTATATCAATCGTAGCGGCTGGCTTCGCGCGGCAGTCCTCGGGGCAAACGACGGTATTGTATCCGTTTCTTCGCTGATTGTCGGGGTTGCGGCAG
>NZ_JBVCWP010000310.1:0-4264 GCF_057460485.1 Boseongicola sp. | reverse complement strand
GCTAATGCCCCGTGGCATCGCTGTCGGGTTGCTCCATCCCGGTATGGTTGCGACCGAATTGACCGGCGGACAGGGCATCTCCCCGATCGACTCAGCCCGAGGAATAATCGAGCGTATTGACGCCTTGAACATCAAGAACAGCGGTGGCTTCTGGCATGCTGAGGGCTACGAACTCCCCTGGTGATCAAAGGCAACGGGAAAATGCGCCGGGATGGTCGCTTTTCGGAAGTTGCGCTGTAGCATCCGGATACGTCGCGAATGTGTACAGAGGGCCTAAAACGCCAATTTCTCAATTTGGTGGGAAGGTCCTGAATGTATTGCACACTTGCCCTTGCCCCGCGGCCTGGGCAATGATGGAAGCGGGCCCAAAGCGGTCCACGGTGTCAGAAGTTTAACTGCGCCGTTCGCGCGATAAGGCTCCAATTGCGCTGCTTTCATTGCAGAATTATCAACGACATAATGACATAATAGCGACAAGAGACTGACAATTGGCCGAGACAGTTCGATATCGTGTTACCGGCATGGATTGCGCATCATGCGCGGCAAAAATCGAGAAGGCCGTTCGCGCTGCCGGGGTTGATAACCCTCACGTTTCATTGGCCTCTCAGATACTCACTCTGAACGTCAGGCCGACGGATGAACGATTGGTTGCCGTCGTGTCCGCCGTTTCCGACGCCGGCTATCATCTCGACCTTCTTCGTTCGGAGGATGAAGCGACCGAAAAGCCAAAACCAACCCACATGACTGCGGGCTACCGGCAGGCGCTGTGGATCGTAATCGGTTTGAATGTAGGTTACGGGATAATCGAGATGGTCGGCGGTATTCTGTCCGGCTCACAAGCCCTGAAGGCCGACGCACTTGATTTTCTGGGGGACGGATTGATCACCTCGGTTGGTCTCTTTGCTATTGGCTGGAGCATTGTGTGGCGGGCTCGGTCAGCTCTGATCCAAGGCGTGTTTCTTGGCGTTCTTGGTCTGGGGGTTATCGGCACCACTACCTATCGCCTCTTCGCCGGCATACCCATCGAAGCAGGCCTGATGGGCATGATTGCGTTGGTCGCTCTGTTAGTCAATGTCGCCGCCGCTCTGGTTTTGGTTCCACATCGCGCTGGCGACGCCAACGTGCGGGCCGTTTGGCTATTCTCGCGCAATGATGCTCTGGGCAATGCAGCAGTAGTTGTCGCGGCGGGTTTAGTTGCCTGGTCAGGTTCACGTTGGCCGGACTTGATCGTTGCATTCGTGATCGCCGGGCTGTTCCTGCAATCTTCATGGGTGATCGTCCGCGATGCATTAGATGACATACGCAAAGCAGAGGGTGAATGATCTTGGGGCTGTGTTTTGTCATCCGGCGCCCCAACTTCCCCGCCCAGCCTGATTAAACCAAGTTTCCTCTGACAAGACCTCCTAAACGACCTTCAACCAAGTCGACATGCCCGCCGCTGTGTGTTCCAACATGTGGCAATGGAACAGCCAATCACCGGCATTGTCGGCCACAAAGGCTATTTCGGCAATTTCGCCCCTCTCGACCAGAAGGGTGTCGCGCAGTGGACCTCGGGTGCCGTCTTCCTCGATCTTTCGGAAATGGAAACCGTGCAGATGCATGGCGTGCGGAAAGCTCGTGTCATTGATAATCTTGATGCGAACGGTTTCCCCGCGCTCTGCCGTGAGAAGAGGCTCTTCGGGCAAGCCAGCGACTCCGTTGAATGCCCAGAACATATTGTTCGACACCAGTTCCCGCATATCCCTCATTAAACCATTCAGCATTGCTCCGCGCATACGGCCCATGGCGCCACCTTCCATCAACAGGTCAACACGCTTGGCTGTTTCTAGATCGCCCAAAGCCGGAACCGGATTTGCAGGCAATGCATCGGGTGCTGGCAATCTGGTTTTCCTGGCGGATCCCTCGACCGGAAAACGGGCAAGAACATACAATTGATCGCGGGTCTGCATCGCCAGTGCGCCTGCGTCGCCCTCGGCGGCCGTCACATCAAGGATCAAATCCGCACGTTGCGCCGGAGCCAAAACAAGGCGATCCGCTTGCATGGGAGCTTCCAGCGGCTGGCCGTCAAGAGCAACGACCACTCCCTGCAGGCCGTCAAATGCCAAGTCGTAAATTCGTGCGTTCGAAACATTTACCAGACGCAAACGCACCCGCTCGTTGTGCTGCACCGGGTGGTCGGCAGGGGCGCGGCCATTCATCGTTATCCAGTTGCCCAAACGACCGCCGTGCGACCAGTCCATCGAGGGGCCAAAGCTCTCGTCAATCCGGCCCTCGCCGGTCAGACGCCAATCGTCGATCAGGAACACTTCATCCCGGTCTACCTCTGGCGGATCAGACTCTTCGACGATCAGCGGCCCATAAAGCCCGCGCGCCATCTGCTCCCAGGTGCGGTTATGAGGATGATACCAATAGGTTCCGGCGTCGGGCACAGTGAAATCGTAAAGGAAAGTTTCCCCTGGGGTGACAGCATCCTGTGTCAGACCAACGACTCCATCCATCTTGTTGTCGATGCGAATGCCGTGCCAATGCACCGATGACCCTTGCGGCAGATCATTTACGAACTCCCGAGTAACTCTTGCGCCCTGCTTAACTCTTATCGTCGGACCGGCAACAGTGCCGTCATATCCCCAGATTTCGGTATCGGGAAAGCCTTCCGGCCCGATGTGTTGAATGCCTGCAGTCGCGCGAAGGGCTTGAGTAGCCTGCGCTGACGAAACCCTAGGTAAAAACAGCGCCGCTGTGGTCGCCGAAAGAAAAGTGCGTCTTGTCAGTTTCACTCTGGGGACTTCCTCATCCAAAACATTGTAAATTTTACAGGCACTTATAACGTTAAGTTTGACCGGTGTCAGACAAATATGGACTTATGAGCCAGTGACCGATCAGCCTGTAAACGGCGGAGCAATACCAGACCACAGAAGCGTCGGCAACGTGCTGTCGCGGGCGGCATGAAAACCGGCCAATTATATCCTTTCGATATTTCGGGAGGGTACTGGTTTAGATTGTGGAATTGCCCTTAAAGGCGCGACAAGGCTCCGGTTACGCCGCAGTCTTCCGTTTTTTCAGATGCACCGAACGATGGCATCCTCTTCACGTTCAAGAGAACACACCAAGTGGTCACATTGACATGCTGGAAAGATAGGTCCAGAAGTATTCCAAGCTACCCGATGCCTCCAGGATGAAGGCATCGCGAGCATAACTCACCGGTTGGACAGATCGGGCCACCCGAGACACGTTCTTGATACCCAAAATCACTAACGGGTGGCAGTCGGAGAAGAGGGAGAGATACAATGAAATTTTTTAACGGGTTTTCTGGTGCCGCTGCTATCGCACTCTTAGGCGCTACAACTGCGTTTGCCAGTGGCGCCAGCGATCACTCTCATGATGAAAATGAACCCGCCGAAATGCTGAAATCGATGCAGGAGATGCATGAGGATCACGAGCACGCCCATGATTTCGCTGCAATGGACGACGTAACCGAAGAAGACATGCATAGAACGATGGATCTCCTGAGCGACATCGGTCTTGTCGTTCCCACCATGGATAGTCAAAGAGGAGCTGATGCCTTCATGGAAGAAGGCTGTATTGTTTGTCACAGTATTAATGGCGTCGGCGGTGAGGTAGGGCCTTCATTTGACGCTGAGAATATGCCACAGCCCATGAACGCATTCGAATTTGCTGCACGCATGTGGCGGGGAGCGCCGGCGATGGTGCAAATGCAAGAGGATTTGCTCGGCGAGATGATATCACTTGACGGTCAGGAACTGGCGGACATCGTCGCGTTCGTCCACGATCAGGAGTTACAGTCGCGGATCACCGTTGCAGATATACCCCCCAAGTTTAGGGAAATGCTTCCCTAGAACGGCTCTGCGCAGCACTGCGTCGCGGATTGTTTAAGACGCAGCCTGTTTCTTCGGCACCATCGACCGAATGCAGTGTCGGGAACCGATATGCTGAATTTCCGTTCTGTCCGCATAGCTGCCCTTGGCTTGGATTTGCTGCAAACGCCCGCTTGGCCCCCACAGCGGGTGTTATTTTTCCAAGCCGCAGCAGAGTTTTAGCGCCTCCCTGAACCACTGCATTCAAACCGATTCCACTTTATTGTAGGCGTCGTCTGCTGCATATTCAGATGTATGCTGCGTATTCTTTTACATCGAGACTATGCCAAGCTTTTCTCGGCCCAAGTTATCGCGCTCATCGGGACAGGTCTGCTGACCGTTGCGCTCGGTCTCCTGGCCTATGATCTTGCTGGAGAGCGTGCCGGGGC
>NZ_JBVCWP010000309.1:0-4286 GCF_057460485.1 Boseongicola sp. | reverse complement strand
CTCCTTGCTGCCGTTAGCCGCATCGCAGCATCCTGCCAAACGATCTCGCCCCGACCAACATGAACGGCCCAGACCAGCCTTTCGATCCATCAACCAGCGCCGCAGTGCAGCTTTCGCATTCCTGCCATTCGTGCATCGCGCAGCATTTTCGAAACCCCAATGACGGCAGCGCGGGACTAACCTGCCAAACACGGCGCTTGCCGACTTTGCTTGGGCTAGGAAACTCGCCGGAAGAGATGCGTTGATGAATTGCGGTGTTGCTTAGGCAGATAGTTTGCAAACTTCGTTGATGGCCACTAACGACCAACCAGAGATGTTTGCTCGGTTGGTGTTTTCGGCACGCTTCTTGGTTGAACCTGGGTCGTATGTAAGCTTCGGCACAGTCTCTTGGCGCGACGCCATATCTGCTCTCCATCACCCAGATCCATTGCAACCGTGTGCGAGGTGACGGGACCGTTCAGCACTTGGGTCAACCTAAAATATAGTTATTGGTATCTTGCGGTGTTAAGACTCTCCCACCGGCTTAGCCAAATAGTTGGATGGGTAACAACACTATGGAAAAAGAGGCGCCGTCGGGCATTAACCGATTGATTGCGGCCTATCGCAATTCAGTGGCCGGCTTTCGGGATATATGGCGCCGGGAGGAAGCCTTCAGACAAGAAGTCGTGGTCTTGGGCTTGTCTGTTCCATTGGCCTTTTGGATCGGGAATTCGCTTGCCCATACGGGGCTTCTTGTTGGTTCAATTCTACTACTGATAATTGTAGAAATCCTAAATTCAGCCATCGAAGCGACTATTGACCGGATCGGGACTGAAAGACACGAGCTGTCAAGAATTGCAAAGGATCTCAGTTCTTTGGCGGTCATGACAACTACTCTATTCCCCTTGGCCATATGGGGGGCGAGCATTTTGTCTTGGCTTGGGTTGATCACGCTATCGTAGATCTTTCTGAAGAAACGTTTTGGTATGGATGTCGGGTCAATCCGGTGAAGCAAATTTGCCTGCGGATTGGCTATGTCGTCGCGATGTTTCGCAGTGATCGGGTAGATTTTTCTGCGAAAAGCTTTGGTGTAAATCCAGTGCGCAAGGATTTGACTTCTAAGCGGGAGTTGCGCCCTTGCGGTGATTATAATATGCCATTGTCTTTCTCCTTTGTGGCTGCTTCATTGAGGCCAGTATACTGTACCTCGTTTGCCCAAGGAGAGCGGCACCCACAGACACACCATGTCATTCGTGCATCGTGCAGCATGTTCTTGGGCCAAATGACCGCAACGCGGACTTTGCGGTCTTCGTGCAATTCAGAGTTGCCAATGGAACGAGACTACCAGTGATGATCCTGATCGGACGACCTGCATTCGGTCGGCCCTCGTGGAACTCTTTCTCCGCAGGATGCAGATCAGACGCTTTTGCTACAATGGCTCAGGAGCAGGTCTTCTTTGCAAACACGTACGAGCAACCGGGCACCGGATTGGCGCAGGCCGCTGTCAGATATCGCCTTACAAGCCTTGACAGCATCTTGCGTCAATATGTTAAGCGGTCACGCAGACCGCGTTTTCAAGGCGGTGTCCCCGGCGGTTCCCACTATCGAGTCGAAAGCGATCATTCTAAGGTGCATTATGCGATTTCTTACCTCGATCCTTCTGCGTGCTATTTCGGTTGGCAGTCTGGCAGCCGCATTTATAATCGCTTTTCCATCAACTTCGACGGCCCAAGCGGAGAGCCATGAGCGGCAGGTCCCCTTTCTGACACTTCGAAATCTTGCAGAAGCTGACGGGGGCGGAAGGTTCTTCGGAGACGAGCGCAGCCATCTCAGGGCCGGCTGGTGCCGGGTCCGAGATTTAGAACTCGGCTCTATCGCACCGCTGGCGGACTCCGCACCGGCCTTCATTCGGGGGCAACTTCTTAGGGTTGACGAAATTCGTGTGACAAGGTCCAGCGTGGTCCTCGACGCCTTACAGGATAGCGCTTCGAAAAACGCACCCGCTATCTACGTTCATGGCTACTACATCGATTTTGACAAGGGCTGCCGGCGCGCGGCCCTGCTTCAGGAAAATGCCAGTCTCACAGACCGGTTCCTGTGGTTCAGCTGGCCATCAGACGGGGACCTGGCCAACTACATGCGTGACGAGGCCGACCTCTATTGGAGTGTTCTCGATCTCGCCGATGCCATAATCGAGCTGGAACGCCGCTTTGGCAGTGGTGCTGTCGATGTCGTCGGGCACAGCCTTGGCGCGCGAGGGGTGGCGCTCGCTCTTTACGAGGTCGCGTACCGACGTCCGGATATCCGTCTCGATGCGATCGTGCTCCTCGCTCCGGATATGGACTTCGCAATATTTCAAAGACTCCTGCCGCGCATTTCGCTGATCGCGCGCAACGTCACGATATACGTCACAGATGCTGATCGCCCGCTTGCGCTTTCAGCACAATTGCATGGCTATCCACGGCTCGGGGAAGCGGGCGACCACCTAGAAACTCTCTCTGGAGTGGAGGTGATCGACCTGAGTGACATCGGCTCAGAGGGCCCGACCGGACACCTCTACCATGTCTACAGCAAGGCCGTGGGCAAAGACCTGAGCCAACTGCTCAACGACGGTCGCCATGCCGCAGAGCGCAGGAACCTCATTCAAACCGGCCCCAACTCCTGGAAGATGCGGAAGGCCGGGGTATCCGTTCCGGATTGATCGAACAAGAATTCAGACAGTCAGCGGTCGAGGCAATCCGGGGTCAACAGCCTATTTGTTGAGATCCGTGTCCCAATGCGTCCTGCCTGACGTTTCGTCGACAGCCAAGGCGCGACAGAAATAGAGAGTGCTTCAGAGGGATCCGATGAGTGTCCGCTCTGGGCCGTTCTCAACGTCCGCCTATCGGATGAAGCCAAAACTGATGCTGCATAACCGGATGGCAGGCTAGAGCCCGGAACGGACTTTCGCTGCAACTGCAAAATTTCCGATGGGCGAATTCACACAACGCGGGACATTTCTGACATTGGGGCCCCGTGACTTAGAACCAAGCACCAGGACGCAGGAACTCACTCCAAGGTGATTGTGCACCAGCGCAATTTGGCGACCTCAAACGTCACCTCCTTGCTTGAGTTTCAGCAATAACCTGCCGTGTTATTGCATAACACCTGAAAGCATAGTTTGTGTGTTACATGTTCAAAACATCCGATCAGGCTAAAAGGCTATGTGTTTGTTATGCAACGCGGGGAAATCGGCGTCAGTCTATAAATGTTATCGCTGAACTACCGCGGCTTGCAGAAAAAAGGAGCAAGACCATGAAAATTTTGGCGACTGTGATGACGTCTGCTCTAATTGCATCTCAAGCGTTTGCTGGTTCGTATGAGGTGAGATGCGAGACAACTTCGGTGCCCTATCAAGAAACCATCAAAGGCGGAGAACCCGATAAGGTAATCGGCGGAGCGCTAATTGGCGGCGTGATCGGAAAAGCCGTAACGGACGAAAATGCCGGCGCTGCCGTTGGCGCAATCATTGGTGGGGCTGTCGGTCATGAGAACAGTCGGACAACTGTCACCAGATACAAGAACGTAGAAACTTGCCGAAATGTTTTCATTCCTGAACGCGTCACGGACACGAAAACGCTTGAACAGGTTTTGCTTGATCTAAACGATGGTCAGTCCGTCGGCAAAGAATTGATCATGGACGTGCAGTACACGATTGGCGTCGCCTATGACGGAAAATGGGGACCAATGTCTCGACGAGCCGCAGAAGAATATTTGGCAAACCTCGAGCCTAACGCACAGCCCGAAGCGCCGCTGTATTCACTGGTCGTCAACGATGTTGTCATCGTCAGCTCAGCCGACGCCAATTCGATAGATCAAATCAAGAACGCCCTGTTTGAAGCGGGTGTCGACTCGCGAATCTTCGTTGATTTGCAATGATGTACTAAACCCCTAGATGCTCAATGCACGGCCACCTTTTACTGTATGTTGGTCGTGGTGAAGCCCAATTTGGTCTGAGTGTCTGCAATGGGCTTATTCTGTTGAAAAACTCCAAAATCTGAAAACCCCAAATTCCCGTCAAAACCGCAAATCCTGTCAAAGTCAGCTAAGAGCCTGATTTAAAACTAGTTGAATGAGTTCAGTAAGTTGTGATTCTGTTCGGTTGTGAAGCTGAACGGAGATCTCAATGGCCTGGACTGAACTCACTCGTCGCCAACATGACCGCAAGGGCAATAAATATGCAAGCGATACAACGGACCCGGAATGGGCGTTGATCGCGCCGATGATGCCGCCGGCCAAGAAAACGGGTCGACCGCGTACGACACGTT
>NZ_JBVCWP010000308.1:0-4316 GCF_057460485.1 Boseongicola sp. | reverse complement strand
GGAAGGCTTCTCGCTGTACGATGCCGAAGACAAGTTGGTGGTCTCAAATTCGCGGTACCGGGAGCTTCTGGGCTTCCAGAACGGTGAAGGCATGCAGCCAGGCGAGGATTTCGAAAGCATCCTGAGGACGGCGCTTGGCCGCGAACTTATTGCCGATACCGAAGATAAGGAAAATTGGCTGCGGTCCAGAATTGAACGGCACCACAATCCCGGACCCGCGCGTATGCAGCGTTATGCCAATGGTCGGTGGATCAGGGTGAGCGAACGGAAAACACACGACGGTGGTACCGTTGCAGTCTATTCCGACTTCACGGAATTGAAGCTTCGGGAAGAAGAATTAGCGCAAAAATCCTCGCAAATGGAGCAACTGTCCAATCAGTTGGCAAAGTACCTCTCGCCGCAGGTATACGAGTCGATTTTTCAGGGACGTCAGGAAGTCAAAATCGCCGCCTCGCGCAAAAAGCTGACGGTATTCTTCTCGGATATTGTCGATTTCACGGAAACCGCGGACCGAATGGAGTCCGAAGAACTCACGCAACTTTTGAACCACTACCTTACGGAAATGTCGCAGATCGCTCTGCAACACGGAGCAACCGTCGACAAGTACATCGGAGACGCAATCGTAATTTTCTTCGGCGACCCCGAAACGCGGGGCGTTCGGGAGGATGCCAGAGCGTGCCTTCGCATGGCTGTTGAAATGCGCGAAAAGATGCGAGAATTGAAAGAAGTCTGGCGCGCTGCCGGTATCGCCCGGCCGTTGCGCTGCCGAATGGGCATTCACACCGACTTTTGCACGGTTGGTAATTTCGGCAGCGAGGACCGGCTCGACTACACCATTATCGGCAGAGGCGTAAACATCGCGTCCAGATTGGAATCTCATGCCAAACCCGGAGAAATCCTGATCTCCTATGAGACATATGCACAAATCAATGACGAATTCGCCTGCAAAGAGTTAGGTGAGATCGCGGTAAAGGGGATGTCCTATCCGGTGGCGACATATCAGGTTATCGGACCTCACCTGAAGCCCGAGGGAGCAGATCCGGATTTACAGGAGCTTGCATCCGCCAAGCGGGAAGAAATGTCCGAAGAAGAACGGCTTGCCCTGATCCAGAAACTGAAAAAAACGATAGAACGGCTATCCTGAAATTCCGGACAATGCCACCTCAGACGGTTTCCCCTGCGTCGATCACTCCAGCGCTGTGATCTGATCGTTTGCGGCCCGCAAGCGGCCTGACAAAGAGCGGACGATATTGGCCAACATCGCTTCCAGAATTTGCGGGCGATCTTTCGCGAGGCGCCGCACCTCCTCGACCGCGAAACCATAGGCCAGAACAGGCGTGTCAGCCACCGCGTTGGCGGACCGGCGGCCGCCATCAAGAAGCGCCATTTCACCGAAACTTTGCCCCGGTCCGACCGCCGCGATCCTCCGCGATTCGACCGAGGAATCGCCGAGGTGGATACTGACAGAACCGCGGGCGACAATGAAAATCAGCCGCGCCTCCTCTCCCGCGCGCAGGATCGTTTGACCGGCCTCGAAATCAAAGGTCAGAATAGCGGTTTCAAGGGTCGCCAGATCATCGCGGTCGATCCCTTGAAACAATTCCAGTTCAGACAGGCTTAGCTTTTCATCGCCGTACCGAAACCCGTGTTTTGCCAGAAGAGCATCTTCTTCGGCTTCAAGCGCATGATCGATGTCTGTGACGAAGGTGCATTTGCCTGCCGCTACCTCCTCTGAAAAAGCCTCTTGCAACCCGGCCAGATTGGGGTTTCCGATGACCTCCACAAAGGACAGTTTGCAGCCGCGTTCGGCGAGTTCTCCTACGAACTGGCGCAACAGCAACCGCGCCGCCCGATCTGCATAGGCCACGCGCCGAAGATCAAGGATGATCGCCTGACGCCCCTCAGCGAATTCGGCGGCTTGGCGGATCAGGCGCTCGACGGTGCCGAAGAACAGCGGACCCTGCACCTCGATCACCACGATGCGGTGTCCTTCTTCCAGAAGCACGTCGACCTCGCGCCGCGACCGAACGCGTTTGGACGTGACCTCGTTGCCGCGATACATGCGACGCAAGACGCTGCGCGTATCCGTGCGATCGACATAGGCGTGCAGGCTGAAATCGCGTGTGAACCGCTTGCAGACCTCGATGCCGCGCTCCGAATTACCGACGCTGTCGAGGCGCGGCGAATAGATTGCTATACCGAGCTGGCCGGGCAAAACGGCGATAGTGCCCCCCGACACCCCGCTTTTTGCCGGAAGCCCGACGTCAAACATCCACTGGCCCGCGTAATCATACATCCCGCATGTCGCCATGACGGACAGAACGTCCCGAACATTCCCGGGCGAGATCACCCGCTGTTTGGTCAAGGGATTGCGGCCATGGGCCGCCAGCGTTGCCGCCATTACCGCCATATCGCGCGTGGACACAAGTATTGAGCACTGACGAAAATACAGATCGAGCACATCTTCCGCCGGCCCTTTTATCATCCCCTTTTCAAGCATCGAATTTGCGATGGCCCGGTTCCGGTGGCCGGTTTCGCTTTCGGATCGATAGACAGCTTCGTCCATCTCCAGCGACCTGCCGGCCAAGCGACTGAGAAACGCCATCTGCTCGGCGGCCTGGTCGGCTGGCGTATTCCCGCACAGAAGCTCGCTCATGGCGATCGCGCCGGCATTGACCATCGGATTGAAGGGACGGTTATTCACATCATCGAGAATGATGGAGTTGAACGTGTCTCCGGTCGGTTCCACGCCCACCTTTTTGAGAACGGTTTCGAGCCCATGTTCCTGCAGGGCATAGCCGAACATGAAGGGCTTCGACACGGACTGAATCGTAAACGGCAAGTCTGTGTTGCCGGCGCAATAGATGGCGCCATCCACCGTTGCGACCGCGATAGCAAAATCCTCTGGATTGGCCTTGGCCAATTCCGGGATGTAATCAGCCACCGTGCCATCGCGGTTCCCGGAAACTTCCTGCAACAAGCGGCGCAAGTACCCTTCAACCGGCGAGATCGCTCCGGTGAGCGCGTCAAGCTGCGCAATATTCATTTCAAGTACATTCCTGTCACGATTCTGCATTTTCGGGCAAAGTGCAGCAGGCCGTCAAAAACCGGAATTCCGGGCCGTCACGAGCGTCGCTGGCGAGCCACCGTTTGCCCATAATTCAGGCAGCAATGCAATTGTCGCCACTTTATAAGGCAAAATAAGGCGGAGATCCCAGCTTACTTAGTCGGCCGCAGAGGTGAGCCTCAGTCGTTCGGCAGCCGATCCTTTATGGCGGCACCCCACCAAGGGTCCGGATCGCTGGTGCCCGGAATTGTGTCATCGGTGAAATAGGTAGCCAACCTACCCGTCTCAAGTCAGCTTCTTCTGACACGACCCTCAAGTCATATTCCTCTGACGGCGCCCAAACAGGCAATGTCCGGATATGGCGCTGCTTAAACTATGCTGGCAAACCGAGAGGCAAAAAAATACAATAAATTCCCACTTTCGATTTTCGGCCAAATGGCTCAATAGCGCCCGTTTTTCCTCATCAGGACATCTGCCTGTTTCTGGGCTTCGGCCAAGGCCGCGGCCACCGTCTTGGTGCCTTGAAGAGCTGCGTGGACCTCTTTCCCCAGAATGGCGACAAGGTCTGCAAACTCAGGGATCGGCGGGCGCGGCCAGATTTTCAGATCGCCCTGCTGCTCCAGTTGGTCTACCGTCCGGATGATACTGCTGAACGCCTGCACTTCCGGGTCGGCGCTGGTCGAATAGCGCGGACTGGTCAGGTTGCCATTCTGAACATAAAGCTTCATCAGTTCCGGCCGGGTCAGGTATTCCATGACCTTCCAACCGATCGCGGCGCGCTCGTCGTCCAGCGAGGCCGGCAGCGCAAGTACGAATCCGCCGACCGGTGATATTCTGGGAACGCCCGGCTTCGCGGGATGGCGCATGAATTCGACCTGGCCATGCGCCGGCGATGCCGCGTCGAGTTCGAATTTGCTGGCGCGGATCGACCAGCCATAAGTCATGGCGGCGGCCCCTTTGGAAAAAATGGCAATGCGCCGGTCCCAATCGCACCGCATACTGTCGGGATGAGCGAACTGGTTAATCTCGCGCAGGAATTCCAGGGTCTCACGCCCCGTTTCGGTATCGATCAGCGGGCGAAAATTTTCGCCAGTGATTTTTTCAACATCGAATCCGTCTTCAGTCGGCTTCAGATCGATGATCGGGCTGCCGAAATCGGCCAATGTCTGGATAAAGCTATGCGCCACCGGCGTTCCACGACCAAAATTCATAACGATACCGGACACGCCGCGCTGCGCCCGGTGCAGAG
>NZ_JBVCWP010000307.1:0-4321 GCF_057460485.1 Boseongicola sp. | reverse complement strand
GATATTTTTTGCAGGCACTGAAGAAATTCATATTGTTCTTCATTTTGTCCGTGATCTTGCCATGCAGGTCGCCGGACCAGACGATCATCGTGTCCTTTCCTACCAGTCCTCTGACGGACTCCGCCAGATCTCCTTCAAGATCAGGCGTTTTATCCACAACACCTGCACCGTGTAGAGCGAGGTAAACGATGTCCAGTGGCATCTGAGCTTCGAGCGTGTCGAGCATTTCTTTTTTCGCATCTCTCCAGAACTGCGCATTCACCAGACCAAAGCTCGAATCTGGTCCGTATATGAGACCCGGGAGCAACTCCCAGCCGTTTTCCTCACACACATCAACTGCACCGCCCAAGGCTGTTCCTCTGAGTGCCTTGATTTCATCACCCCGAAAGATACGCATGTTGTCCAGCGTGGTTTCGCCCATGCCTTCGGTGAGATATGTGTTTGTTTCATGGAAAAAACCGACACAGCAGACCCGTAATTTTCCACTTTCTCCCGGGGAACCCAGTAAAGGCGACGATATCGCAGTAACCCCTGCAGAGACGGCTAGTGTATTGAATGTTCTACGCTTCATAAGCTTTACTCCATCTCGAGCAGGGCGACGGCACGCGTCGCGGTCAAGTGCTTCGGGTTCAGTTTTGCATTCTCGACGGTACCTCAGTAAAGTCGATTCGAGCCTGGAAGTGAGGGTCAGATCCTACTCTGGTGGTAAGGTGGGCCCAGAATCGAGGGACAAATCCTACGCCGTCGACGGCTACAGGTTCATTTAGGAGTCGATGGCGTTAGGTTTTTGCTGAACACCGGCCAGTTAGGAGAGTTTTCATGACTGTGGGGCCACCGAAGCAGTTGACGCACTTTCCCGCGAAAACCGACCTGACGCATCAAGAGTTTTGGCGCGGCTTGCCCACCCTTCAAGCCGAAGCGGTGCAACTCGGGCCGGGACGTCTTGAATACAAAATGCTGCAAGTCACTGGACGGGATCTGCTTATCTTTCGTAGCAAGGTCGCGCCAAAAATGGCCAGTACCATCGTGCCCCACCCGGACTGGATGGTTTTGATGGTACCAGTCGATTGGCTCGGCGGCTACGTTTTCAACGGTCAATTGGCAAGACCGTTCGATGTTTTTCTTTCTGGCGGTCCTGACGGATATTCCACCACCGGCGAAAAGAGACACAACTTAGCATTGGGTGTGCGAAAATCTAAACTGAGGGATGTATGCGCCAATGTGAGTGGTCGCTATATCGACGATATCGCCCTCGACGATCAACGGATGGCCCTTGGTTCAGCCTTGGGCACAAGGTTTCACAGGCGGATTCTGAAGACGATAGCAGCGTCACTGGACAAACCTATGGGCCCCGGTAAGTTCGCACTGGATGCTGTCGTCGAGAATGATCTTTTTTCTGGGATTGCCAGCCTCATCATGGCAAAGGCAATCGATCAGACTGCATTTTCACATCTCGATCTTGACCCTGTGCGTGTTGTCAGGCGCGCAGAAGGACTGTTTGAAGACCGCACGACGAATCCACCAAGCATAGCTGACCTTTGCAAGGCTGCTAACGTCGGAGCAACAACATTGCACTTGTGTTTCAATGAAGTTTACGGCGTTTCGCCAATTGCGTACTTGCAAGCGAAGAGAATTACCCAAGCGCGCTGTGCGTTCCTTGCGGCGGAAAGGGTCCCACCTTCGGTCAAAGATGTTGCCCTGTCGCTTGGCTTCACCCACAGCGGTCGCTTTGCCAAACGATATCGCTACTTTTTCGGGGAATACCCGTCAGAGACCCTCAACAAGCGATGAATTCGCCGGAGTCCCAGATTTTGCCTTCGTTAAGGCTTAACCTTAAAGCATTTTGTGGACGCATTTGAGCGCCACCGCCCTCGTGTATGTCGACCGGTCGCATCAGCATCCTGCAGGAAGCAAGCGCCGGGGATACTCTTCGTTTCGGCAATGGCTTTAGATTTTCAGGCATCATCAGACTTAGTCAGTTGCTTTTGGGAGGGCGGCTCTTTGTTATCGTCCTCCACCTTCAACAAAGCGCGCGCGAATTGAGCGAACAGCGCGACGAAAACGCCAACGCCAACGAAGATGTAGATGATCGTGAAGAGCTTGCCTAAATCGGTATGCGGCGACAAATCACCAAGACCAACAGTCGAAATTGTCGTTACGCTGAAATACAATGCGTCGATCCACGACCATCCTTCCACAGAGTGGTAGAACAGAGTTGCAGAAAGCAGGATAAGCACGGCCAGCGCGAAATTGGCCCGAAACATCGGAACACTCCAAGAGTGCACGATCGCTTTGAGAAGTCTTACGAAGGTGATGGCGAAAGACAGCATAGAAGACACTCCACAATAACGCGGCTTGGGTTGGCTGGCCTGCCCCTATCGGGTGGTCCGGTTTCAATCTTAGTGCAGGACCACGTGGAGTTCACCCCATTTCTGGTCCGGCCATCATGCGACCTTTTGGGTTGGGTTCAATTGGGCACGCCCTGCAGGATGAAAGGGTCGGACACCACGTCGATGACATCCGTTGAGCGGAGCTTCCTTTCAATGCGGATATCCGTAGCGCCTGTATTCAGAGGCAAGTGCGATGATGTCCGCGGTTAGCGCGTCATCATTGGCGCGGCCTTGCCGCACCTTCCGCTGGGTTGACCGATGCTGACCGAGAACTCGACAGGCGAGCCGAACGGTACCCGACCACGATGCCAAACGCACCTGGCGGATTTCGCCAGCGTAGGAATTGGATCTTGTTTCCCGGTTGCAGCGCGTCAAAATTCTGCCTACTTTTGTTTGTTAGCCGCTGTTAGTCGTGGTTTGGATCTATACTTTCTTTGCCGTGCCAAAGGCATTCGGGGGGCGTGGTGTGAACATAACCGTACTACAAGGACGTCATAAGCTGCTGCGATTCAGCAGCTCTTGATGTCGGGCGACGCAAAAGCGGCGGTGAAACGGGTTTAACTTCAGGAGTATCCAGTCATGACACAATCGAAAGCTTTGCTCCTCTGTCTGGCGGTTCTACCGATGCTTGCCACGACTGCGTGCAACGCGCAGAACCAGTCGGATCAAGCCCAGAGCGAGCGCGAAATGTCTTCCTCGACGCCAACCGACGATTGCCCTGTGATCGAAAGCAGCAACTGGGTCGTAAAACTCACCCCGGCTCCGCATGATGGGGCATCCCCCCTCCTTTTCGTGAGCGGCGATCTCACGCTGCCCACACCAGGATATACTGTCGGCCTGAAAATCGGAAAGGCAGATCGTTCTGCAGTGCCAACGGTCTTCGCGGTGATTACCACGACACCGCCGGACGGAATGGTTGCCCAGATGCTGGATACCCAGACGGTTTCTGTGACAGCAGATGCACCAGCCTCCCGGCTGCGCTCCGTCATCGTGATCTGTGGCAACACGCGCTTGTTCGAAATCAGCGACGCCATGATGGTGAAAGCTGGCGATTGAAACCGCTCTGTTGTCTTGGTTGCATGATCCGTGATGATGTCCGATGGTTTGACCGGCAAGAGGTCAAACGCCTTCGTTGCGGGGTCCTTCAACGCAACCATTGCGTTTACATTTAAGATATGATCCAGAGTTCGCTCGTTGATGCTCAGACGTTGCAGCGGTTACCGGGCCAACGTCGCTGCGGTGACTGTAATTGGCAGCATCAGCACCGACGAGAGGAGTGGATCCGAACCGTTCCTCGTCCCCACTCCATCGACGCTTAGTCTCTTGCCAATCAACTGCACTATCTCGGGCGAGTCTGCGAATTTTGAGTGGTTTGAACCATTCACGTAGATCTCAGACAGATCTAAGACTGTCACGCCAAGTCCTGCCAGATCTTCAACGTCCTCATTGCCGACCCGCGGCACTCCTCGCGCAAGAAGCCTGGAAAAACTCAAAGCCCGGTCGTCGCGAGAGATAAGAATGTAAAACTGCCGTTCATTGTCGGCAAACGGTGCCAGCTGCTGCCGGAACAGATCGGCGTCAATGTCGGGTGCCGCCAAAATGACATGGCGAAGCCGACCTGTCCGGTTCAAGGTGCCGTTAAGTTTTGCCTGTCGCATTGCTTCGACCGTAAGCAGATTGCCCATGGAATGCGATAGGACATCAACGGCCTTTGCGTTGGTTTTCGAGATGAGATTAGCACCGAGCAACAGGTCGTCCCGCGCGACCAGGACGCTGTTCATGTCATAAACGTAGTCCAACACATGGCCACCGGAGGCCCAGCTGAACAAAACTGGAACGCCCTGATAGCCGGAATCCTCAACGAATTGACCCATCCGAAGAACTGCTTCTGACAAGGTTGTGTTGTAGCCATGCACAAAAACCAAAACGTT
>NZ_JBVCWP010000306.1:0-4321 GCF_057460485.1 Boseongicola sp. | reverse complement strand
TCGACCGGCTTTACCGAAATCCAAAAAATTGCCAACAAAGGAAGCACCACAACCAAGGCCACAGCCGTAATGGTGGGAAACAACAGCCCCCATGCCAAACGCGCTTCGCGCTTAGCCAATGGTCCTGTGCCGATGGGTGGTTGAATATCAGCCATGGTCTGGCGACTCCCGAGAATGCGGGGAACAAAGGCGCCCCCACAAACGGGGACGCCTTGATTTCAATCGCTTATTGAACGGCCGCGATGGCTTCGTTCAACGCCGCTACAGTCGCAACCGCATCACGCTCACCGTCGATAAATTCGCGAACGTAACGGTTGATCACCTGACTGTTGATTATGGCCGAGGCGGCCGACAGCTGACCATCCGCAACGCCCCAGCGCTGTGCCACATCAAGACCACCAACGATCTCATCGATCATTGCGGCGTCATACAACTCGCCAAGAGGAGCTCTGCGGTCGATGCCGACATCCAGTGTCGCCCAAAGGTCCGCAAACGCAGTTGGGTTGTCGGAGGTGCCGCGACGCACTGGGAACTTCCCCTCGGGAGCGATTGACAGTGTCGCCCCGTAGCCTTCGCTCATCGAATACTCAACAAACTCCATGGCTGCATCGGTTGATGCGTCGGACGTGATGCCAAAGTAGCGAACGTCGCCCCAAGCTGCACCGCCGGGGTTCGACGGACCGGAAAAGTTCGTCACAATTCCCGTGGCTGCGGCAAGATCACGAGACGTTGGATCATCGTTGATCGTTGGCGGGGCGCTGTCACGCAGACCTGCCAGCTCATCCAGAATGAACGGTGACCAGATGATCATCGCGGCATTTCCACTGAAGTACAGGCTGCGGGATTGATCCCAATACAGATCACCTGGAGGCGAAGCTTCGGCGATGGCTTTGTAGAACTCCAGCACCTCGATTGTCGCCGCCTCATCCAGCGCCTGAACGCCGCCCGGCCCAACAGGCGAGACGCCATTGGCAAGGAAGACATGCTCAAGCACTTGGCTCATGAAATTTTCGTCGATCTTCGTGGCTGCCACAAATCCGTACATAGAAGGCGGATTGTGAAGTGCGTCGACCGCCGCCAAAACGTTGGCATATGAGCTTGGTGGCTCAAGGCCCGCTGCCTCGAAGAGGTCCGCGCGGTAGACGAGCATCTGGGTCCAGCCGTCAACTGGAACAGACGCATAGCCGCCGTCAACAGCTGCCATCCCAAGTGCACCCGGAGCAAATGTTGCCGCGCCAAGGGCCTCGACAACATCGGTCGCCGCATCGATATCAAGGATGCCAGCCTCAGCCCATGGGGCTGCATATTGAAGTGTGTGGTAGATCACATCCGGCAAATCGCCCGCAGCGAAAGCGGCCGTTGCGCGCGTGCCAAGATCGTTCTCGGAAACCGGAATGACCGAGACAGTATGCCCGGAGGCCGCCGCGAAATCCGCCGCCATTGCTTCCTGGCGCGCAAGCCGTTCGGGCTGCTCTTCTGTCGTCCAGAAGCGCAGCTCCTCCGCGCTTACCGCGCTTGCCGAAAGAACAAGCGCCATCGCCACGCCGGTATGCATGAGTGCTTTTGTATTGAAATTCATAGTCTTCCTCCCTGTGAGACTGAGTGTCAGTTTTTTGTTGGCTTTAAGTTGACCGGTCCGGTCGATCCGCGATCGAGAAATGTCGCAGGAATAGTTTCGCGCAGATTTTCGGTCGGTTCATTTCGAATGCGTCTAATTAAAAGCGTGGCGAGCCGACTTCCTGCCACGCGATTGTCGACTGAAAAAGTGGTGAGTTGCGGCTGTACATGGGCGCCTTCTGGGATCCCGTCGTAGGCAACGACCGACAAGTCCTTGCCAATCGCCAAACCGCGCGCTTGCGCAGTGCGGTACACGCCAAGCGCGGCGAAATCGACAGCGCAAATTATCGCTGTCGGCGCATTTGGCTGATCCAGGATTTCCTCAGCGGCAGACGCGCCCTCACTGATTGTCACAGCGTTCTCAAGCACAAGGGTATCATCCAGAACAAGACCCGCATCACGCATTCCCTGCTCGAAACCTGCGCGACGCAAAGCGGCATAGGCATAAATCATGCCGCCGTTGATGAAACCAATTCGCCTGTGTCCAAGCGATGCCAAATGCATGACAGCATCGCGCATCGCGTCTTCGCCTCGCACGTCGTACCAACAGCAACCCGTCGCATCATCTTGACGGCCAAAAAGCACAAACGGGACGTTGGCATCCCGCAGCAAATGAACGCGCGGATCATCTGACATTGCGCGCGGCAAAATGAACCCGTCGGCTTTCCCGTCACGTAGCAAAGCGCGGAATGTTTCTATGAGATGCTCGTGATTGTCGGCCGACGCGACTGTAAGCGTGAAGGCTTCAGCACTTGCGCCCGCAGAGAGACCGGCAAGGAATTCTGCCAGAAACGGACGCTGCGCATCGTGATCGGACAATTGCAGAATCAAGCCCAATGATCGGGTGCGTCCCGTCTTAATTGCCTGAGCATGACTAAGCGGTTGATAGTTCATCTTAGCCGCCATGCGCTTGACGCGCATTTGGGTTGCATCCGAGATGTCTGGGTATCCGTTCATCGCACGAGAAACGGTGGACTTGGTCAACCCAAGCGCCTCTGCGACATCGGTTATCGTGACGCGCATTGCGCTGCGATTGCTCGACAATGTTGCTGTTGCAGCAGCCATTTTCTCTCTCCCCACGACTCACGCTGATTTACGAAACCGGTTTCGGCAAGAAATTTTTTACAATTTTTGCAACGACGGAGCCAAAATGGAGCCCATCGCTAGTCTGCTGCCGAAACCGTTCTCACTCTTACTGGCTTGATCTGCCTAACCTCAGGCGTTCAGAAACGCGCGCTTCACGCTCGTCGTCCGGAGTGGCAAATGGCGGCATTGGGCTCCCCTTGCTGCCGTTAGCCGCATCGCAGCGATCCTGCCAAACGATCTCGCCCAGACCAACATGAACGGCCCATTGCTGCCGTTCACGTCCACCTCAGGATGCTGCGGTGCGGCCCGTCGAACCGGACTTTCGTGCATTATGCAGCATTTTTGCTGGCTGAAACGTCGATGTGCGGACACAGCGGACCTTTCCGGAACAACACATTTTTTGCGAAAGTTAACACTTAAATGGTTAGAGTGGCCGCATGACCATTGATATTTTGTTTGCCCGGCGGTGGCCCAAATCTTCGTTGTCCCAAGACATCGGCCGAATGGATGTTGCCTCATACTCCCAAGCCTATCGGAGCCTAAAGGAACAGGCCCCAAGTCGTGCGCGTGGCCGACCGTATCTTGGAGAAAGAACTGGCTACCCCTCTACGGAAGGGAAAACAAACCGCAGGGAGGAGCACGTTGCGATGGCAATGGTCAACGCGCAACAAGGCTGGCTCTTACCAGACGGAACCCAATTTGAACTGCTTGACTATCAAGTCCCGTTAAAAGCAACACGTGCGGATCATGAAATTGGCAAGATTGATATGTTCGGTCTGACGGAGCATGGGCGAGCGGTGGTGGTTGAACTGAAGGTGATCGGACACTCGGGAGGGCCTAGTGATCCACCTCCTGTCGCCCTGCTCGAGGGATTGCGATATGCCTCAATTGTCGACGCCAATCTTGAGCGGTTGTCAGATGAACTTCGAGAGAGGTTCGGCCGCGAGATGGTCTTAGAGCGGCCGGAAGTCTTAATCCTCGGAGAAGAGGATTGGTGGTCACGATGGCTGCTCGCTGATGAAGCCGCCAAATCGGCCTTGGAAGAAAAATCGCAAGAAATCTCACAAGCCCTTGGCGTCAGTATCGTCTTCGCGTCCTTGCCCAACACACAGCTCCAATATGGCCAACGTTCAAAAGCTCCAAGACTGAGAGAGTTGCCCCAAATTGAGTACCGACACTCGCTGCCGAAGAGCACGCTAATGGCGCCAAACGGCGGGGGGAAAGACCCGGCAAAGTATGAGGCGTTACTCCAAGAGACTTGGTGGAACTATACCAAGGCGCTTTCCGATGGTGATCTCGACGGGCAAAATAGACTGAGGAGACCACCCGTCGCGTCGTTCGAAAAACCATACGTAAATCTCATGCTGCCACGTGACAAAAGAGTGGCATTGGAGATTGAAGCGGAGATAGCGGAAACAGATCGCCACAAGCATTTTCGTTCGTTCAGAAGTTCGCAGGCGATGGCCCAAAGCGTGTTCGGAGCTTTCAAAGCCGCGGGCAGTTTGGGTTTGCTTTCTCAAATTCCGGCGGAGTGCGGGCGCCCCGCATTTGGAAACACAACACCGGAAACAAAGCTGTCGATGGAGGTCGATGTTCGAACCCTAAATGAACCTCGGCC
>NZ_JBVCWP010000305.1:0-4324 GCF_057460485.1 Boseongicola sp. | reverse complement strand
CCAAGGCCCATACGACCAAACTGATGTCGGTTGATGACGCGATGGCGGCGATGGCGATGGCCGGAAAAGCCGTCGGCGCTTATAAGCCGCCAGTCGGCTAATTGTGACCAAAGGGTGCGCGGTGGCCGCGCATCCGATTTGGGGTGGCATGGGGAGAGCCGGAGAGAAGGTCGAGCGGCTGGGCCGATAAACAGTCAAATCGGGAGCTACTTGGGGAATACGGGTTCACAGACTTAGCAGACTTCAAGCCCCATCAAAAAGACGAAATCTGCCGATTATTGAGTTAATGTGACAACGCCCTTTGATTGATTTGGCATCGTACTTATCCGGGTCACGCGTCTCTTCGCAGTCTGATTGGTGCCTTTGCGGCACCGCTGTATCCATGTGTCGGATTGGTTGTGGAGAGCCTTGCTTCGTCTTGCGCTTCTCGGTGCGCAGCAGCCATATTCGGCTTCATCTATTACCTGACAGGGCATGTTTACATGCCCGAGAGGGAACAGACCTCGTCCGGAAAGGACGATCCCGTTTGGTAAGGTTTTGGGTCGGCTTAAATCATTTGATACCCTCCACCTCTTCCGAACGGAATTCCGTATTTTCAGTCCACATGCGATGCAGCAGGACCGCCAGCTTGCGCGAGACAGCAACAACAGCGCGCCGTCGTCCTGCAAATGCTAGCATTTCTGGTTCTAGTTTTCGGTTCGCCAAGAGTCTAAAAAGTCCAGCTGGAAGCCGTTTCAAACTGCCCATAGGCAAGAACAGGATTTTCTAGGATTTGAGTTTTGAAACCGAAAATGTACATCACACCATCAAAGTATTCTCGTCCAGCTTTTGTGAATCATTCTCCGGAAACCCGCACAATCCGTCAGCTGTTCCCCAAATTGTCACCCAGGGCGATAATGAGTAGCATTTATGAAACGTAGTTTTGGCCTAACCACTGACATAAAAGGGAGGTTTTGGTAGCGGAGGAGGGACTTGAACCCCCGACACGCGGATTATGATTCCGCTGCTCTAACCACCTGAGCTACTCCGCCAAAAGCGAGGGCTAGGTAGAACCTTGTGCCAAAGCCGTCAAGAGCCCATCGCCGCCTTTCGCACTGAAAACTGTTCGCCCTTAAAGCACGCGCGACAAAAACGACCGCGTTCGTTCTTTTTTGGGGGCCGTAAAGAGTTGTTCCGGAGGGCCTTCTTCAAGGATCACGCCGTCGTCAAGAAAGCAAACTTTGTCAGCCAATTCGCGGGCAAACCCCATTTCGTGCGTGGCCAAAACCATCGTCATTCCAGCCTCACGAAGCGCACGCAAAACATCCAACACTTCGCCGACCAATTCGGGGTCCAAAGCACTGGTAATCTCGTCAAACAGCATGATCTCGGGCTTCATCGCAAGTGCGCGTACGATGGCAACGCGCTGCTGCTGGCCACCCGATAATTGGTCAGGATAATGCGCCATCCGATCGGCCAAACCAAAACGCATGAACAATTCGGTGACCTCAGGCAAAAGCGCCTCGCGGCTGCGATTGTGCACCCGGCGCGGGGCCAGCATGACGTTCTCGACAGCCGTCATGTGCGGAAATAAATTAAAGCTCTGAAAAACGATTCCTATGCGCTGGCGAATGGGCTGGGGGTCAAGGCCCGGCTCGGCGATGTCACTGCCATCCAAAAGGATCACCCCATCATCAATCGGTTCAAGCAGGTTCATACATCTTAACAACGTCGACTTCCCCGACCCTGAAGCGCCGATCAGACAGACCATTTCGCCGTCCCCGATTGTCAGATCAATCGCACGGCAGACAACGTTGTCGCCAAAGCGCTTGGTGACACCTTGCAAATCAAGCTTTGCCATCAGCTTCGCGCCCGTGCCTGCTTGGTCATCAGATAATCCGCGTACCGCGTCGCCGGCACAGTGACTGCAAGAAAGATTAGCGCAGCACCTACATAGGGCGTGAAGTTTGCCAGAAGCGATTTGTAAACGCCCGCTTGGCGAAAAATCTCAACCGGGCCGATGAAGCTTAACAAGGCGACATCCTTCTGTAACGCAATGAAAAGGTTCATGTTCGCGGGCACAACACGCCGTATCGCTTGCGGCAAGATCACAAAACGCATGGTGTCGCCGTGACCAAGCCCAAGCGACGCCGCCGCCGCGCGCTGACTGTGGTGAATGCTCTCAATGCCGGATCGAAGCACCTCAGCAACGTAGGCGGCATAGGTCAGAACCAATGCCACGGTGCCCCAGATGTAGGGCGAATTCCAAGGGCGCGGCAGTCCAAGACCCGGAATGCCAAACCCGATCAGATAGATCACCAAAATGACCGGAACACCGCGAAAAATATCAGTGTAAAGGATGCCAAAAAGCCGCAACGGATAAAGTGCAGGCGAGCGCGCGTCGCGGCACAATGCGATTAACAAACCAAGCAGAAAGATTAACGGGGCGGACCACGCAAAGATCGCCACATCCAGAAGGAAAGCCTCGATAAGGCCGGGAAATGTCTTGGAAAACACGTCCGCGTTGAAGAAGCTTTTCTTCACGCCCTCCCACCCCGGGGCAAGCGGAATCAGAAGGAACAAAGCAAGCATCACCGTTGCGGTGGATGTCGCCGCCACAATCATGGAGCGACGGCGTATTCGTGCCTCGTAGACTTGTCGGCGGGTCAGGCCCGGAGTCGTGGCGTCCGGGCCGTCAATATCGGCTTGGGTCATTTATTCGATGACCGGAACACCTGTGGCTTCGGCCAGCCACTCAGCTTCGATCGCAGCCAACGTGCCATCCTCGGTCAACTCAGCCAAGGCCGCATCGACGCATTCTTTCAATGGGTTACCCTCTTCCATCAACAGACCAAACTGGTCGGGGTTGTCGCTCCGATCGGGTGGGAACTGGCCCAGAACCACGCCGTCATCCAACAAGACACCAGCCGTAAACAGGGCTGTCGGCAGGTCCATCAATGCCGCGTCAATCTGATTTGCCTTCATCGCTTCGACGACGTCGGCGTTGTCACCATAAAGCAGCGGATCCGCGTCCGGCTGAACAATCGCTGCCAGCATTGGCACCGCCGTGGTCGACGCATGTGCACCCCACAAAAGGCCTTTCAGCGAAGCAAGCGAGGCCTCGGCGCCCCTTTCCACAACCGGTTGGCGCGTGACGACAGCCATCGCGGCCGAATAATAGGGCAACGAGAAATCAACGATCTCTTCACGCTCTTCGGTGATCGAGAATTGCTGAAGGTTGAAATCGAAGTTTTTCGCGCCGGGCTGGATCGCCTGATCGAACGACGACCGGACCCAGACAACCTGCCCGTCCTCAAAGCCCATCCGGTTCGCAACGGCATATGCAACGGCCGCCTCAAACCCGGCTTTCGCTTCCGGCGAATCATCCATAACCCACGGATAATAAGCAGGATTTCCAGTCGCAACAGTCAGCACGTCATCGTTTAATGTCTTCCCTGCCGCACAGTGGCCACCGGCCATTGCAACGCCAGTAGATAGCATGAACGCGACGGTGCTTGTCATCGTCAGTTTCATTGTACTCTCCCCAAGATTTATCTGTGTGGAAGCATGGCGCGCGTGCCGGATTTGTCCAGACCTGCGCGTTCATCTTTTGCGAAATACGCCAAAGAACGCCGTCCAATACACCGTATTATTCGCGCGCTCGCAAAACCTGCGCGGGGCGGGCAGCCAGTGGCCCCCATGCAAAGGCAAGGCCCGCAACCAGGGTTGCGATCACGCCTCCGATGACGATCAACAGGGCCGATACCGGCTCAAAGATAAAATCAGTATCCATGACGAAGGTCATCACAGCCCATCCCGCAAGTCCGCCCGCCACGATGGCGACGCTTCCGGCGGCGACCCCCAAAAGCGCGGATCGCAGCGCGAAACTTGTAAGGATCGTGCGTCGCGACGCCCCAACTGTCTTCAATATTGCCGCCTCGTAAGTGCGCGCACGCACGCCCGCGGCCGCCGCCCCGATCAATACGATGCCGCCCGTCACAAGCGTGGCCAATGCCCCATAGGTGATGGCCGCAGCAATGCCCGCCAGAACTTCGCTAACCCGCTCGATGGCGTCCTTCACGCGGATTGCGGTGATGTTGGGATAGGTGTTCGAGACGTCGCGCAGGATGGCTCCTTCGGCTTCGGTTTCGGCATAGACGGTCGCGATGTGGCTGTGAGGCGCCCCCTGCAGGGCCGAGGGGTTCATCGACATGATGAACCCGATACCGGCGGTCGAAAAATCGACCTCGCGCAGGCTTGTGACTTCGACCATGATGTCACGGCCTAGGATGTTCACCGTGATCTCGTCGCCCAGAGAAAGCCCCATCTCAAGGGCCTCTTCCGT